>CANCBY010000299.1 GCA_947374445.1 Pseudobdellovibrionaceae bacterium | reverse complement strand
TTGGCTCCAAGCAAAAAGACAAATTTGCAAAATCTGCCATCGAAGACATCACCAACGAGAACTTTCCGGAAACTATCGAGTCTTTTGATTTTCCGAATGCAGATATTCAAGACATTGTTAAAGCCATTTCGGAACTCACCGGCAAAAACTTTATCATCGACCAAGGCGTTCGTGGTAAAATCACGATCATAGCTCCCTCTAAGATTACCGTTGCAGAAGCTTACAAGGCTTTTTTGAGCGCTCTTGCAATCAATGGCTATGCGGTTGTTCCAAGTGGTAACTTTTTAAAGATCCGCTCAGCTAGAAATGCTCAGCGCGACAGCATTGAAACTTACTCTGGCGCTTACTTTCCAAATTCAGATCAAATGATCACACGGATCATTCACTTGAAGCACATCAGTGCGGACCTTGTGAATAGAGATTTGCGCATTCTTACTTCGAAAGATGGTGAGATGTCGATCTATGCTCCTACTAATTCAATCATCATTTCAGATTACGGCGCAAATATTGAACGTGTCATGAAAATCATCAGCCAGCTAGATGTGCCAGGCTTTGAAGATCAACTCGAAGTCGTCCCCGTTCGCTATGCCAAAGCCAAAGACATCGCGGAGCTGATCGATAAGATCGTCAACAAGGGCGACAAGAGCACAAATAATCGTACCGGCGGATTCTCAGCAGGTGTTCCCCGCTTTTCGCGAACGACCACTTCAGGTAGTCAAGGCTCTGCCTATTACTTGGTGTTCCCAGATGATCGCACCAATTCATTGATCGTCTCTGGAAATAAGGCAGGCATTGAGCGCATTCGCAAACTTTTGAAACAGCTTGATTTTAGAATCCGCCCTGAAGACCAAGGCGGAGTTAACGTCTATTACGTAAAATATGGCGAAGCCGAAAAAATCGCGCAAACCATGCAGGGCGTAGCCAAAGACAGTGGCCCAAAAACTTCTAGCGGTGGAGCCGGAGGCGGCGGTCCTTTGACGGTATCGCCAACTCAAGGCGTGCAAGCATCACAAGAAATTTTCGGTGGCGATGTTAAAATCACCGCCGACAAAGGAACAAATTCATTGGTTATCGTGGCCAGCAAGCAGGATTACGAAGTTGTCCTCAATCTGCTTTCAAAAATCGATATTCCTCATGATCAAGTTTTTGTCGAAGCTGTGATTATGGAAATGAAAGTAGCCGATAACTTAGACTATGCCGTGGGTTACTATAAGTTTGACTCGTCAGGCACTGGAGCCAAAGCCGGATTCAATGGAATCTCTTCGAGCAGCGTCAACTCGCTTTCAAATCTACTTCAGCCGAATGGTGGAGCGGGAGCGATTTTGGGCTTTGGTAGCGGCGACACAGTCACTATTAAGGGACAATCAGGAACTTCTACCACAATCAATTCTTTGATTGGATTCTTAACTTTCTTGAAAAAGAATGCTGCAGCCAACATTCTTTCAACTCCGCAAGTCCTAGCAATGGACAATCAAGAAGCCACAATCGAAGTCGGTGATAAAGTTATCACCGGTGGTAACTCGACCACTTCAACTACAGGAACGACCGTCACTCCGATCTTTGAAGACGCCACGATCAAGTTGAAAATCAAACCAATCATCTCGCCTGCGACCAATTCAATTCGCATGGAGCTTGATCAATCCGTAAAACAGCTCTCAACAGCGAATACTCCAAAGGGATTTCAAGATACGGCTCAGCCACTGGCGACTCGTAATATTAAGACCAATATCGTAGTTAATAATGGCGATACAGCTGTCCTGGGTGGCTTGATGAAAGAAGATGAATTCGAAGACATCACTAAGGTGCCTTTGCTTGGCGATATTCCTGTGATCGGCTGGCTCTTTAAATCACGCAGTATCAGCAAGCAAAAAACCAACATGATGATCTTTTTAACTCCTAAGATTATCCGCAACGCTGACGATCAAAGAGAATTGCTCAGCAAAAAAATGGATCAACGCCTCAAATACATCAAGAGCATTGGTGGCCGCGATCCTTATGGTGAAGCCGCTGATGAATTGCAAAAACGCACAGCCACCAGCAAAAACGCTCAGCCCAATGGCTCTAACGAAGGAATCAAATAATCTATGGCCGGTAACGTAGACGTCACGAATGTGCTCTCAAAGAATATGGGGATGAGTGCTGAGCAGATCAAATCTGTTCTGGCCAACCCTAGCTCTATGGGTGTTCAAAGCATTGGTGACTCGCTCGGCACCAAAGAGTATACGACCGCTGATGAACTGATTGCTGATCTTTGCCGCGAAATTGGTTTTGATTTCATCAAAGATATTCCAGTCAATGACATTTCTGTAGATTTGATTCGTGACCTTCCGATCAATTACGCAAAACAAAATTCAATTTTGCCTTACCGTGAAGAGAGCGACTGTTTGATTGCGCTTACGAGCAATCCGGTCAATTTAAAGGTTCTCGATGATTTGCGTGTGATGTTCGGCAAAAGAGTCAGACCTCTGATTTCGACTTCTGCAAAAATTCAAGATGCGATCAATAAAGTCTACGAAAAAAGTACTGCTAACTTGGCAGGCCTCGACGGGATCGAGGCCGAAGATTACGATCTCGATGACCCTATTGTCGATCTCTTAGAGGCGGGCGAAGACGATGCCCCCGTCATCAAACTTGTGAATTCATTATTATTTCGTGCAGTGAAAGAAAAGGCTTCAGACATCCATCTTGAGCCCTATGAAAAAGACATGTCGGTGCGCTTTCGTATTGACGGTATTTTGTTTGATATTTTCAAGCCACCTAAAAAATTACAAAATGCCATCACTTCAAGACTTAAAGTCATGGCCAATTTAAATATCGCTGAAAAACGCCTTCCACAAGATGGTCGGATTCCGCTCAAAGTCGGCGGTAAAGATATTGATATTCGTATGAATGTCGTTCCCACCTCTCACGGCGAGCGCATCGTCATGCGTTTGCAAGATAGGTCCAACGTCGTTCTCGAACTCGAGCAGCTAGGTTTTTCAGATGATCACTTGCGAAAAATTGATGATCTGATCG
>CANCBY010000298.1 GCA_947374445.1 Pseudobdellovibrionaceae bacterium | reverse complement strand
CTCACTGTATTTGATTTTGCCTCTTTGAGGTCACGCACGAGAACTTTGGTCTCCCAATGTCCCTTTTTTTTAGTTGAATCAAAGGCCACCGGCTTCGTAGCACAACCGCCTAGGAGCAAACTGAATAAAATGAAATAAAAAAGCCTCATTACTCATGAGGCTTTCACTTGTTGCGTGCAATTACAAACATTTATTTTTATTCTTGCGGCTCAGTTGGCATAGGTGCCGAAGAGGGCGCTGATTCACTAGAGACCGATGCCGGTATACGAACCTGCTTTTGCAGCTTCATATCTTGTTTTTCAAGAGAAGAAATTTTTGCTCGAATTTCTCTCACCTTTTTGTCATCAGATTCAGTCTCAGCAGCTCGTTGATACATTTTGCGAGCCTTTTCTACCAACTGAAATTTTTGATAGGCATCGCCTAAGTGCTCCGCAATAATACTCTCGGCCGGTTGATGTTTTTGAGCGGCCTCAAGAATTTGGATGGCCTCTTGATACTGGCCTTTTTTATAAAGAACCCAACCCAAAGTATCTAAAATATACCCATCATGAGGCTCAATTTCGAGAGCTCGGCGCGCTAACTTTTCGGCCTCGGGTAAATTTTTATCTGAGTCTGCATATGTGAATGCCAAGTAATTCAAACCCTGAACGTGATTAGGATCCATCTCAATAACTTGTTTCATCTCTTTGACAACCTGGTCTTTGTTGCCAACTCGGTCTTGAATGGTTCCTAAGAAAAATCTCAACTGCACTTGGTCCGGAAATTTCTCGACACCAATTTTGAGAATTTCTGATGCGGTCTTGTAGTCTTTTACTTCGTCTAGAATTGAAGCATAAACTGCATAAACTTGCGGAATATCTTTGCGTTGCTCATACCCCATCTTGGCAATCTGAAGGGCCTCTTGGGTTTTCTTGCTGCTCTTCAAAAGATATGTGGCGTGAACAATTGACTCTCCAAAAAACTGACTAGATGCCGGAATTTTTAAAAAATGCTCTACAGCCAATTCTTTTTGATCCGTCTCTTCATAGATCGCAGCCAAGTAAAACTGAATCTTATCACTATCAGGAACTTGCTTCAAAATGTCCTGAAGTTTCTCGATAGCTAGCGGATATTTTTTCTGCTCAATAAGAATAAGCGCCATCTTTACTTTGATATTCAAAGCCTCTTCAGAAGTGCCTTCCATGATCTCTAGTTGCTCATAGGCTAAATCATACTGTTCTTTTTCCATGTAGATCTGCGAAAGAATTTCAGCCACTCGCTGATTGGGACCGCGTTCGCGTTGGAATGATTTATAGGCAGCGATGGCTCGCTCTTCTTGTCCCATCTTTGTATAGAGAGATCCCAAGCCCAAAACTGACTCAACATAGCTGGGCTTTAATTCAAGAGATTTTTTGAATGCAACCTCAGAAGCCTTGTGTGCAGGCAAACCATCTTGGTCCATACGAACTCGGCCGATATAGTAATAAGCTAAATATGGAGTTGCATAGTCTTCGTTTTTAGCAAGAGCCTCAAAGTAAGAGACAGCTTTATCAAATTGCTTTTGCTCTGCATACACAGCCCCTAGATACATTGGAGCTTCCGTATTGTTGGGCTGCTGCTTAATAACCAACTGATATTGCTCGACGGCCTTGGGGTACTGCTTCATTGATGAATACAGGCCACCCAACAAAATTCGTCCATCTACATTTTTAGAATCTTTTTTTACGGCCGCCTCAGCCTGATCTAAGGCTTCAGTTACTAGGCCCAACTTGATATATTCTGCCGAAAGGCGAAGACTGACATGCGCTGACTCAGGATCATAGATCTGCACAAGCTTAAAACTCTCAACTGCCTTTTCGTGGCGGCCATCAAGGCTGTATGACTCGCCCATGGCAAAGTGATAGTCGGCCTGAGTTCTCATGTAGAGTGGATCTAAATTTTCGCTACCGCTGTAAGCAACTCGTGGAGCCACTGAGGCTGGCGCCCGATTATGATCATTGTAAGAAGCCTCGTAGTAAGGAGAGGCTTCCGAATCCTTGCCGGCAGTTGCGCAAGATGAAACCGCAAACCCCAATGCTCCGATCAGAGCTCCGAGTATAAAAGTTTTTAGCTTCTGTTCTTTTTCATTTTTTGAGGGCATCGAGCCTCCTGCCGTTATTTCGGCTCGCAGAAAGAGAGGCTTGAACATTTCTAGACTGAATTTTTGCAATCGAAGCCGAATTGGCCCAAGGTCCGTTGGATTCGTCGAGCCCAGCTTCTTTGTAGATAGGATCTTCAGTGAGTTTTAGAGCTCGATGAAATCAGAACCTTGTCAGAAAGATTTGGAGACCAGATCTCAATAACCTCGGGTTCGTCCGGCCGATTTTGGACAACGCGGTATTTGTAGGGTGAACCCCAAGGATCTATTCCAATGGACCCCTCAGATTTAAAGGCCATGCCTTCGCCCTCCACGGACGCAGGACCTCGCCCCTGACCTAAACTCTTTACGGGTTTACGCGAATCTGCCTGCAATTGAAGCAGCTGATAGCCTAGGCTCTCTGCCCGAGTCTTGGCTTGAGCTTGTTTTTCGTCATTAGGAGGGCTCAAGAGAGGCTTGAGAAGAATCGATCCAGACAAAACAAGAACCAACAAGAATACAATTCCGTCAGGTCTAAAATGTTGTTTATTGTTACTATTTTTCAAACTCTTATATCCCTTTAGCTCACGTCAAAAGCTCACCAGAAACCGTCTCTTGGCCTTTCGGCCAGTTTGATAAGAAACTTGAGCGAAAACTAACCAGGCAGAGAGGGATCCTCGTCTAAAGTGATGAAAAATGATGCAAAGTGTTCAAAGATTTGAGGATTTGGGCGCTTGACAACGTGTGGCGGCCTCAATATGTTGCGCCCATCTGATCGCCAGAACGTTTAACGGGGGAGGCCAATTTGATGAACCAAACTGAGACCATGACTAGCGTGAAACCAACATCGCTCAATGGCAAAGTTAAAATTATTAAGCGATACCAAAATCGTAAACTCTACGACACTCAGCAAAGCTGCTA
>CANCBY010000297.1 GCA_947374445.1 Pseudobdellovibrionaceae bacterium | reverse complement strand
TCAAACACATGAAGCTAGGCTTTGTTTCATTCATTTTTGCTTCTCTGATTTTCTTGCAGCCTTTGCAGGTGTTCGCGGAGCACAATACAGACTTCGGAGTTCCTCAAGATAAAGCTCCGCTCGTTGGTACCGAAAAGCCCGCAGAGTTTGAGGGTATTGGGATTACTGAAAAGCTTGGTGAAAAATTAGACTTGTCTCTTCCTTTGACCGATGAAAATGGACAAGCGGTCACTCTCGGAAAATATTTTGATGGAAAGCATCCTGTCAGCCTAAGCATGATTTATTATTCTTGCCCTGGCCTTTGTAACTTTCATTTCAACGGTGTTGTTGATGCCCTTAAAGGTGTTGATTGGTCTGCGGGAGATAAGTTTCAAGTCTTGGCGATCAGTTTTGATCCTCGTGAAAACTCTGAGTTGGCCGCAAAAAAACGGGCTTCCTACCTAAAGGTTTACGGCCGACCTGGGACTGATAGTGGCTTTCATTTTCTGACGGCATCTCAGGCGACCATTGATCAGCTCACAAAGCAAATTGGGTTTAAATATAAGTGGAACGAAGAAGCCAAAGAGTGGTCGCATGCTTCGGCAGCTGTCATCGCTACTCCAGATGGTACTATCGCTAGGTACTTGCATGGAATTTTGTTTGATGCTCCCACTTACAAATTGGCATTGAACGAGGCCTCTGCGGGTAAAATCGGGACCCTTGTAGATAAAATGGTTTGGTACTGTTTCAAGTACGATCCACATCAGAGCAAATATGTTCTTTACGCTTATCGTGCTGTTCAGTTTGGTGCGGTGGCAATTATTTTGATCTTAGCTATGATTTTATTACCAGTGTGGTTTAGAGGGAGACTATTGAGATGACGGCTCTGAAATTTTTAGTAATCCAGCTGGCGCATGCAAGCAGTGGCAGTTCATTCATGCCGGCTGCAGTAACAGATGTCGCGCAGCAGGTGAATAACCTGTACTCGTTTCTGTTATGGATTAGCGCTATCTCTTGTTTTATTTTGATCGGTGGGATGATCTATTTTGTTTTGAAATACAAACGAAAAACCGACAACGATAAAACGTCTTACATCACTCACAATACTTTTCTTGAGTTTTTGTGGTCTTTTATCCCACTTGTTTTGTTTCTTTTTGTGTTTGGTTGGGGATGGCACATTTACCACCAAATGCGTGAGATGCCAGAGAACGCTCTTGAAGTTCACGTCACTGCTAAGCAGTGGGCTTGGGATTTTACTTATAAATCGGGCAAAGTTTCTGGCAATGAGTTCTACGTTCCGGTGAACACTCCAGTGAAACTCATCATGACATCTCAAGATGTGATTCACTCGTTCTACATTCCTTCTATGCGTATCAAGCAGGACGTTGTTCCTGGTCGCTATACAGCCCTCACTTTCAACTCAGAAAAGTTGGGAGACTTTCAAGTATTCTGTACTGAGTACTGCGGAACAGCCCATTCGGCGATGTTGGCTAAACTTCATGTTGTAAGCCAAGAAGACTACGAAAAATGGCTTCAAGAAAATGACGAAGGCTTAACGCTCGCTCAAAAGGGGCAAAAGTATTATAACTCCAAGGGTTGTGTTGCCTGTCATGCTCTCGATGGATCTGTCAAAGTAGGTCCTTCTTGGAAGGGTATTTGGGGACAGACTCATCAGTTTGAAGGCGGTACATCTGCGGTTGTTGATGAGAACTACGTCCGAGAGTCTATCCTTCAGCCAAATGCTAAAGTTGTGAAGGGCTTCCCAAAAGGGGTTATGCCTACTTACCAAGGTCAGCTCAATGAAAATGAGTTGAGCGCTTTGATTGAATTTATTAAGGAGCTGAAATAATGGCACACGCAGCTGCAGGTCAAAATTATATCAATCATGAAAAAGGTTTGTTGTCTTGGTTCACAACTTTGGACCACAAGCGCATCGCGATTCTTTATTTTGTTACGGTGTTGACGTTCTTTTTGTTCGGTGGAATTGCGGCTTTGCTTTTAAGGGCTGAGCTTTTTGCGCCGGGTCCTCAGTTTTTTACTGGCGACCAATACAATCAGATCCTCACATATCACGGCGCGATCATGGTCTTTATGGTTATCGTTCCTGGAATTCCAGCGATCATGGGTAACTTCTTTTTGCCAATTCATATCGGTGCAAAAGACGTGGCTTTTCCGCGTTTGAATCTCTTGAGCTGGTATGTGTTCATGGCTGGCGCATTGCTTGCGATGTCGACTTTGTTCACATCTAAAATTGATACAGGTTGGACTTTTTACACTCCTTATTCGATCAGAACTGGAACGGCCGTTGTTACAATGGTTGTTGCGGTTTTTATCATGGGCATGAGCTCGATTTTGACAGGACTAAATTTTATCGTCACTGTTCATAAGTTGCGTGCTCCAGGTATGACGATGGGTCGAATTCCATTGTTTGTCTGGGCTATTTACTCAACTGCAATCATTCAGGTTTTGGCGACTCCAATTCTTGCAATCACTCTGCTTTTACTCGTTGCTGAGCGGGCTCTTGGGATGGGGATTTTTGATCCTAAACTCGGTGGTGATCCCGTTTTGTTTCAGCATTTTTTCTGGTTCTACTCGCATCCTGCGGTTTACATCATGATCTTGCCAGCGATGGGTGTTGTCTCTGAGCTGATCACAACGTTTGCTCGTAAGACTGTGTTTGGTTACACGGCGATTGCATTTTCGTCTTTGGGTATTGCAGCGGTTTCATTTTTTGTTTGGGGACATCATATGTTTGTCTCGGGACAATCTGAAATTGCGGGAGTTGTATTTTCATTTTTGACAATGCTTGTGGGTGTTCCAACAGCGATTAAAATGTTCAACTGGCTCGCGACCTTGTATCAGGGGTCTATCAACTTTGCTTCGCCGATGCTTTATGCCTTAGGTTTTATGTTCTTGTTTGCTATCGGTGGTGTGACTGGAATTATTCTTGCCGTTATTGGTGTGGATGTTCACTTTCATGACACATACTTTGTGGTAGCGCACTTTCACTATGTGATGGTGGGTGGAACACTGATGTCGATCATGGG
>CANCBY010000296.1 GCA_947374445.1 Pseudobdellovibrionaceae bacterium | reverse complement strand
TAGCGCTTAAGTTTAAACTCATGATGAGTAGGCCCGACAGTGTGGATAAACTTTTAAAACCAATCATCCGCGACTCCTGCTTTTTCTATGTGTATTCGTCACTCAGTAACAGTGCGAGGTTTAAGCCAAACTTAAAGCCTATTGGTTTGCTCGCAGAAAAAAATACTGACGAAGTTTTAGGCAGAGCCGCATTTATAAGCTAAGAGAAAAAGGCCTCTCGGTAATCACTGGTGGGCTGGATCTGTGCCAAAGTCTGAATTCGAATATAGCGCAGTTGTATCCATGCATCTTGAATTTAAGAATCCACATCTTTGCAGGATTTTGTTCATATACGATTCCTCATTGGAATAGTCGTAGGCCATGGCTTTTAGGACCCGAATTTTGTTATTGAGTCCTTCCGAGACAGCAGTCGTGAGATTGGATTTGATGTAGTTCTCGATGTTGATTCGATACTTTCTTACAAGCCGTGCAAACGCTAGCATGTGCTTATTTTTTGACTCACGCACTAGCAAGTACCACTGGGCTAATCGGCTCCGGAAGGGGCCAATAAATTTCTCATCCAGAACTTTATGAAAATAGTCTACGATGAGCATGCTGTGATGAATTTGAGTGTTGATGAGCTTTAATTTCCCGAGCATATTTTCCTCTTCATTTGATAGATTTGGATTTCTTTCAAGGAACATGAATCTTCGTCCTGGAGAAAGCATTACCTCCTGGAAAGAGTCATTTATTTTTTTAGCTTTCCAGAGCTCACTTTTTCTGACGGAGTCAAAGGCCTCGTTGAGTTTTTGCGCCAGATGAAATCGATCCACGCAGATATTAGCATTAGGGCACATTTGCTTTGCCACGCGCATGAATCCTGGGTGCATATCTAGAGCAAAGAAATCAACTTTTGAAAGCTGCTCTTTGGTTAGAACACGAAGGCAATTTTTAAGACTGATGTCGTTTCTAGCTCTGTGGTTTGCAATTATTTTGGCGTGTTTAGTGGCTACTAGATTTGTAATAAAGCGAATGTCCCAGCGCGGAGCAAAGGGGCCTGATCTGTTCACAACTTTATGAGTTCTGAAATGCACTTCATCAGCGCTGAGCCTTGAGACGTCAAGATCATCTGGGAGTTTAAACTTTTTTTTGAGTAATTTCGTTCTATAATTGTCTATCGACCACAAGGTTTTTGCATTGCAAGCTAAGAGGCGCGAGCTAGCGGCGCAGGTTGTTTCTTCCATGAGTCGCCCTGCAGTCTCAACAAAACTTGTGGAGTATTTTTTAAATTTTCTGTGGAGCCCTTTGATTTTTTCACTTTGCACGTTCCCACAGAGAGGGCATTTAAAGCGTTCATATTGAATTTGCAAATAAGCTTCGGCGAACGAGCATAGCGGCGGGATTTGGATGGTTTTGGCTCGCCAGCTGTGACTATGCAGGCCAGGAAAACCACATTTGTTACAGCCTGAATGTTGACGCTTGGCTTGAGCAAAGATTTTGATGGTTTTAAGATCTGTACAAAGAAAGTATCTATCGCAGTTTATTTCTTGAATTTGCATGATGTCATTGAGTAGATTCGAGATGTCCATCCTTGGCGGCTCCTGCAATTTGCTTTAGTTGTGGTAAACCAAATCAAATCACAGTCTTATGTCAGGATGGACCTTTTTTTACCCCACCATTAATTACCGGGTTCCGATTGTGATTCTTGATATTGTGGTCATTCAAAAACTGTTTGTAAGCCTAATCGTTATCACCCTCAGGAAGGCTTTTGCTTTTAGCAGCTTCGTCTTCACCTAAGTGCAGCTGCAGCCCGAATACACCTAGAACTCTGTTTTGCTGATCATAGCTCTTCCAAAGATAAGCCCCAAAGCCCGCCACCAAGACTACAAAAATAGTGGCCACCACAGGTCTTTTTGCAATCTGCACGGAGCCAGCGCCGTCCTGTGTAGCAGCCTTTTTGCCATCAATCATACTGAGTCCAACTATCTCTTTGTGCCGGATCGTATGAAAAATCACGCCTAAAACATGCAAGATGGCCACAACCAAAAAGGCATTGGCCATGAGTTCATGAACATCTTCAAAAGTCTTTCGGGCGTCTTGGCTTGTCATTAAAAAACCCGTCACACCTAAACCCAAAGACAAAATAAACATCGTCACTGCAGCCCAGCTTGAGGCTGGATTATGACCAGCACTGAGCGGAGACTTTCCACTTATGATCCCCAAGAAATAGGCCTTTAGCTTTTGAGGATGCAGTTGAAATGATTTAAATAGAGAATTTTGAGTCCCCGCAAATCCCCAAACCAAACGAAGAACCAAAGCCAAAAAAAGAGTGAGACCTAAAAGCATGTGAAATGTAAACGTCAGAGACTCATTATCGAAAATTTTTGTGATAGCAAACGTACTTAAAAACAAACCCGCAAAAACCCAATGAAACAATCTCAGAGGCAAATCATAAACAAGCTGAGTTCTTTTTAGAATTTTGCTTTTCATATTTTCTCCCGGGCTATGCCAAGTGCTATTTTAAAAAGCCCTCAATCTTTGCAGTCAAAGTATCAGCGTCGACTCGCGAAGCCCAATGAATTTGCTCATCTCTCTGAAACCAAGTGCGCTGTTTTTTTGCCAACTGAAAAGTCGCAGTATTTATAAATCCTTCAAGCTCTTCTTCATTTTGTGCTGAAGATCTACCTGTTAAATAATCTTTGGCCTCTTTGTAGCCAACACTCTCAAGCGGAGCCCACTCTCGGTGTCCTGCCTTCAGCAATCCTTCGACTTCTTTAATCAAGCCCTGCTCCAGCATTTTCTTCGTGCGCGCGGTCACACGCGGAAGTAAATCCTCGCGACTGGCCTTAATACCGACCTTCAGCAGCGGGTACGGAAACAAGCGCCGCTGGTCTTCAAACTCTTGCTGAATTTTTGTCAGAGTCTTGCCATGAGTGCGAATAATCTCTAGCGCTCTGCCAATCCGGTAGTGATCTGCCTGAGAAATTTTACGAGCCGCAATCGGATCTTTTTCTTGAAGTTCCTGATAGAGAGCCGACGGATTTAATTTGAGTTCTTCTTCGA
>CANCBY010000295.1 GCA_947374445.1 Pseudobdellovibrionaceae bacterium | reverse complement strand
TATGGATCTTACGGCCATAGTATTCCAGACTCATTTCCGACTTACCGAGATACCTTTCGCTTAGTCGATCGTGGCTTTGTGCATGCTCTGGCTCATATTCGTGGCGGTGCCGAGATGGGACGTCAGTGGTACGAAGACGGCAAGTTCCTGAAAAAAATGAATACCTTTAAAGACTTCATCTCTTGCGGGGAGTATCTCAAAAAATCCGGCTACTGCGCGCCTGATAAGCTTGTGATCGCAGGCGGAAGTGCTGGTGGCATGCTGATGGGGGCTTGTATGAACATGCGCCCTGACCTTTTTGATCTCGTGGTGGCTCATGTGCCTTTCGTGGATGTTGTGAACACCATGCTCGACAAAGATCTGCCGCTGACTCAGACCGAATACAAAGAGTGGGGCAACCCTGATGATAAAAAATATTATCACTACATGAAGAGCTACTCTCCCTACGACAATGTCGTCGCGAAGGCTTATCCAACTCTTTTTGTGACTTGCGGGCTGAATGATCCACGGGTGACCTACTGGGAACCCGCAAAGTGGGTCGCAAAACTGCGTGAGTTAAAAACAGATGGCAATACCATCGTGTTCAAAACCAATATGGGGGCTGGGCACTTTGGAGCCACCGGACGTTTTGATCACCTGAGCGAAAACGCCGAAGAGTACGCATTTATTCTTTCAAAATTTGGGTGTGAAAACCTCAAATAGGTTGCTACTATCTAGGAGTGATGAATCTTCGGAAAACACTCACAGAAGCGCAATTAATTTTAGAAGCTGAGGGCGTAGCTCATGCTTTGATCGGCGGATTTGCACTGGCCGTGTACGGGTATCACCGTGCAACGGCAGATATCGATCTTTTAGCTGACGGAGCAAAAAAAGAAGTAATTAAAAAGTCGTTTCTCGCTAAAGGATATTCTCTTCTTCATGAGTCTGCGGAAGTTTTACAATTCACGGGTCCAGGCTTTATTGACATTCTTTTGGCAAATCGGCCCCTGAGCCAAGAAATGCTAAAACTTTCTGAACCGAATTCTTCATTGGGTGTTTATGTTCTCAGGGCTGAGGATTTGATCGGTTTAAAAATTCAAGCCTATAAAAATGATCCATCACGAGAGCTTCAAGATAAAGCCGACATTCAAAAACTTCTTGCGCTTGAAAACCTAAAAATGGAAATTGTTAAAAAATACGCCGATCTTTTTGGTGAATGGTCTGAAATCGAAAAAATTCGCGGGGCTATATCATGAGTGTGCAAATGACTAAAGGAATGACGATAGAAGAGTATTTTCAATTTTTAGAACAGTATTGGCAAATGTTCGAGCCCCCAACTCAGCCAAAGAAAATCAAAGAATACACGCTTGTGCTGCTTTAAGCCTAAAAATAGCTGCTATAAAATCTCGTGAAGATAAACAGCTGAAATAACTCGATTTTTTACTTATCTTGAAATTTCATGAATTTTCATGATACAATTGATTTTGAGGTGCACAAATGAATCCGAAAAAATTTGCGACCCAAATTGATGTAAAAGTTCTCAAAGAGCTTCGAAGCTATGCGGCCCAAACTGATCGCAGTATTTCGAGTGTGGTTTCAGAAGCCGTGGCCGAGTATATCCATCGCGCAAGGGTACGCCCTGCCTTTGCTAAGGCCATGGATGAAGTTCTCAATGAACACTCTGAGCTTTTGCAGCGTTTAGCAAAGTGAAAGTAACTCTTTATCCGACACTGGCAGAGACCATTGAGTTGCACTCTCGTTTGATTGAGCGTTTTGGTGGCAAAGATGGTGTCAGGGATTTAGGATTACTCGAGAGTGCGCTCATGCGTCCACAGACAGGGTATTATAAGAGCTTGTCGCTACAGGCCTCGGCCCTTTTGCAAAGCTTAGCGCAAAATCATCCATTTATTGACGGCAATAAGCGTGTCGCATTTGCTACGACAGCTATTTTTTTACGAATGAATGGATTTAGACTGAAAGTCGATGCTGATAATGGCGAAGACTTTATGATCAATGATGTGATTCAAAAAAAAGCCTCCATCGAGTTCATTTCAATTTGGCTTGAAAAGCATATGAAGGCTGTTTAGGTCTCTAAAAAATCTCGTGCAACACTCGCCCCTCAGATGTTGCTGGTGGAACAATCCCCATCATAAACGACAGAGTCGGCGCCAGATCAATCACGCGTGCGGGTTCGGCATAAACGCCGGGCTTAAAGGCTGCGCCAAATAGAATCAGCGGCACTGTTTTGTCATATGAAAAGCCAGTCATATGAGTGACAAGGTTGTCGTCTTTTTCCATGTAAAATGGGCGTGGCAGCAAAATCAGATCACCGCTTTTGTCAGCGATGTACTGCCGCTTGAGTTGCTCACCGAGCGCCCCAGGCGGAAACAGCCCTGCCTTCAAATCACTTTTTGTTGCCACATAGAAAACACCTTTTTGCTCTTCAAGAACAGTCTTCACTTCATCTTCAACTTGTTTTGATGTCAGGCTTTTCTCTTCGAGGGTCGCTTGGTTGATGTAAAAGTGAAAGTAGCGCGAGGCTGCGATCCACTCTTTATTTTTAGGCGCGCCAAATTTTTTGTCGAGGCGCTCGTTGATGGCTTTATACAAAAGAAGGTAATCAAGTTTTCCGGAATCAATCTTTGCATTTGTTGAGTATTCGACTGTGGGCGGAATGCCATGGTCCGCAGTAAGAACAATCACCACATCTTTGAGTGAGCCTCCCATGTGGCGCTGGATAGAACTAAAAAACTTTGAAAGCTTTTGATCTTCAAAAACGGTGAGCTCTTCCATCTCACGAGAATTAGGTCCGTTGCCGTGCCCGAGCATGTCGTGGTTCGAAAGACTGATCGCTAGAACGTCTGTGGCAGGCCCATGCCCCATGTTCTCGCCAAAGAGAGCGCTTTCTGCGGCATCAAGAGCCACTTCGATTCCAAAGTTTTGGCTCAACCCATTTTTGCTGAAAGGCTGGTATTTTTTTTCAAAGACAGCGGAAGTGCCTTCGGAAAGACCTGTGGTTTTCGCAGTCGATGTCCAAGTCATCTCTGCGTTGCCGAGAGATTTAATTTTTGCATTGAGA
>CANCBY010000294.1 GCA_947374445.1 Pseudobdellovibrionaceae bacterium | reverse complement strand
ACGCTGAGTGAAAAGATGTGATAGAGCGGAAGTGGCGTGAGAATGATTTCTTCGCCAGATTTAAGTTTTGTTCTTAACCACTCAACAATTTGTAGCATGTTGGCCAAGACATTGCTGTGGCTCAGGGCTGCGCCTTTGGAGACTCCTGTTGTGCCACCAGTGTATTGGAGAAAGGCAATGTCCGAAAGTTCCATGGGAACTTCTTTGTAGGGCTGAGCAGAGCCAATCTCCATGGCTTGAAGATAAGTATAAGCTTGTGGCAGATGGTAATCAGGAACCATTTTTTTAATATATTTTATGACAGAGTTAACAATCAGGCGTTTCGGCATTGGCAGAGCGTCGCCCAATTCAGTGACGATGACTGATTCAATGTCTGTGTCTTTGAGGATGCCTTCTAGGTGATTTGCAAAATTAGCCAAAATAACAATGGCCTTTGCGCCTGAATCCTTGAATTGGTGCTGCATCTCGCGCGGAGTGTAAAGCGGATTTGTATTGACCACAATCAGGCCCGCGCGAATAGCTCCAAACAATACAACTGGGAACTGCAAAATATTGGGAAGCTGGATTGCAATTCTGTCGCCTTTTTTGAGCTTAAGTTCATTCTGCAAAAAAGAAGCAAATTGACCTGCGCGGCGATCAAGCTCCGAATAAGTGAGGCTGAATCCGAGGTTGGTAAAAGCTCGTTGGCTGTTAAATTTTTGAATGGACTCATTGAAGGGGTCCATCAAGTTTTTATACGAGCCAAAATCCATCGTTTGCTTTTGGCCAGGATAATAGTGCTGAGTCCAAATTCGGTTTGATGCCGGCTGATTTGACGAAGAACTAGAATTGTTAGGGCTCAATTTTCCTCCAGCAATAGAATGGCAAGCTTGCAAAAAATATTCGCAAAACTTTGCGCGCTATTTATTTAGTAGTTAAAGTCTAGAGTTATCACTCTGAATTTCAAGTGAAAACATTGGCAAAATTCGATGGGATTTGCTTTGAGTTTTTTTATCCCGTTCAGTTTTCTCAAAATGAGACGCGTGGCTGAGTTGTTTAATAACTCGGCAGCCTAAAGCCTAAATTGGCACAAATGAGAACTGATTGGCGGAGGTGAGCGGCATTGGCTCTTAGATTTGATTTGGTGCGCCTGATTTGTGCTTAATTGAAGTAGAGGCTTAGTAGTTGAGGCAAGGGTTCATTTTCGGTTAAGGGAGGCTTATGTCTAATCCATTGAAGGCAATTTTTGTTGGTAGCTGTTTCGCAGCTTTGGCTTTGGGCTTTACGGCCTGCCAAGACTCCCGCAAAGGACAAACCACAGCTTTGAATGGTTCCTCAAAGCCAGCGGCCGGAGCAGCAAGTGCCGCGGATCAGAAGAAAGCTGAGGAAAAAGCGCAGTTTAAGGCCACCTGCGATGCGATTAAGTCTTTGAAGTCTTCAAAAGATCCTGCGGACTTTGAAAAGGTAAAATCACTTGAAGCCAATTTGAGTAAAGGAGCTTTGGACGCAAAATGGATTATGTTGAACGAAAGATTGATGGATCAAGCTAATGGAGTTTTCGTTGAAATTTGGAAAAAGCTAGAGCCTGAAATGCAAACCGTGCCGAGTTCAGTTTTCGGTGAGACTAGAACTCACTTGCTTGAAAACTTCACAATGGAAGAGGGTCTGCCAGTTTTGAAAAAACCAGCAGCTGCGGGGTCCACTTCAATTGTGTCAGTGATCACTCGCGGCGACGATTGTTTGCCTAAATCTTTGGAGCTTCAAATTGTTGATGTTAATCAAAAACGTCTTAACACCTATGCCACAATAACTTTCAATACCAAGGGCAACTTTGAATGGCGATTCAACTCCTCAGTGATGCCCGAGGGAGTTGGTCAGCGCCTTCAGACCCTGGGACAAGATGTCTATTGCAGTGCTCAGTATTTCAAAGGCGGACAGCTCCGATCTTTAAACTGCATTCATTTGGGCCAAGAAGGATATGAAGCGAGCTCGACTGATCATAAGGTGGGAATTGAGTTTGATAAATTTTTCTATAATTTAGAAGCTAAAGAGTTCACTTTTGAAGGAGCTGATTCGCGCTACTCTGACTTGGTGAACCCAGATGCAACTTATCCTAAAAAAGAAATCAAAGTGAAGGTGGATCTGGGACCTATTTTTAGAAAATACACCAAAACACCGCAACCTTCAGATACAGGAACTCAAGTAGACCCTCGTTTGGATGCGCCGGAAGCTCCAGCAACTTCTGAAGCGACAGCTCCGGCAGTGGCAGACATTCCTGCAGCAAAAACGGTTACTCCAGATGCACCAGCCGCGGCAGTCACACCTGAAAAAAATAAACAGCCTGTTGTTGAACAGCCATTGTCTGCCACTTCGCAAGGTGATCAGCGCGATCAGGCAAAACCAAGAGCTCAAGATGATATTGTTGCAGGTCCTGGCGTCATCGATCCCGCTAAGGCAGTCACAAACGAAAAATAGTCTTTAAAGAAGTATTCTCAAGTTTGAATGAACTTGAGGATGGCTAAAAATTGAGCCAATCTAACGAAGTAAAGTTAACGTATTCGTTGGATGGAGATCTCATGGCAAAAAAAGTTGCAAGCAAGGCCGCTAAAAAGACCGCTGGCAGAACAACTACAAAAACTGATACTGTCGGACCCAAAGTCGGAGAAAAAGTAAAAGATTTTGCTGTGGCGGCAACAAATGGAGAAAAATTTAAGCTGTCTGCCTTTCAGGGGCAAAAAGTAATTTTGTATTTTTACCCCAAAGATTCAACTCCTGGTTGCACTATTGAAGGACACGAATTCACCAAGCTATTGCCGCAATTCAAAAAGCTCAATGCTGTGGTGTACGGAATTTCTCGAGACAGTTTAAAATCCCACGAGAAATTCAAAGAGAAAGAGTGTTTCAAATTTGAGCTTTTGTCTGATGAAGACGAAGCCATTTGTAAGATCTTTGATATTATCAAAACTAAAAACATGTATGGTAAAATGGTCCAAGGCATCGAGCGCAGTACTTATGTGATTGATGAAAAAGGCAAAGTGGCAGCTCTTTGGCGCAAAGTAAAAGCCGAGGGCCATGCGGCTGAGGTTCTTGAAGCTATCAAGGC
>CANCBY010000293.1 GCA_947374445.1 Pseudobdellovibrionaceae bacterium | reverse complement strand
TGAGCCTCAAGATCTGCATCTTGAAGAACCGGCTTTCGACCTGTGTACCCTTCACGATACCCATGCCAAAATCCGATTTCGGTTTCTGGAAATTTCCAGCAATAGTAGCCCGTTCCATTATCAAAGTCAGCTAGCCAAAGTCCTTTGGGACTGGCTCCCAATCTTTCCATTTTGCGATGCCAACGATCAACTTCGGCGTTGATTGTGACTTCTAAGTCAGCCGCCGCCTGCAAGTTGACTGTTTTGATGGCCTCAAGCCTATTAATAAGAGTTTTGACCTCTTGTTGGGCACCTTCAGTGATTCTATAAATCACCGGCAGTAGCTCTTGAGCTTGTTGTAAACTGAATACGCGCTTTGATGAGATCTCAATGATTTTTTGCATGGGAGCAACGTCTTGAATCAATCAGAGCAGAGTTTCAAGTAAACTCGACATATCTAAAAATGATTCTAAAAAGGGTGAACTTTTTTCTCTCAAAATTCACACGAATTCACATCAACACGCTGTAAGAACAAAGCCATGTGGCGCGTTATTTTTCCCAAGATTTTGAAATTTGCAGAGCTTGGCCTGAAAGAAAAACAAAGATCGCAATAAGGATCATTGCAATGATTGCAAAACGAATGAGTTTACTAAAAGACCATGGCTCATCTTCTTTTTCTACCGCAATTTTTCGTTCAGGCGGCTTGATCACAAGCTTCTTGGGCTTTCCTATGTCGTCCGACGTTTCGAGCGTGCCTGCTTTAGAAACTTTACTCTCTCGGCGTTTTAGCTTTTCTTTTTCCGCTGCCAATAGTCCACCCATACCCTGGGCTTGAATGACTTTCCCTTGTTCATATCCGCCGCCGTGATTTACAAATTTGTAGTATTTGCTCGCCGGGAGTGCGGCAGAGCCAACTTCTACCGACTTACCATCATTGATGCCAGCCGCATCAGCCCCCTTTGAACCCCGGCCGGAGTTACGAACAGAGGGGCCGACAACATTGTTAGAGCCACCGCCAGAGCGCGAGGAAGACATTTCGTCTTGGGTAGCGCTGTTCTTCTTGTTCTTGTCTTTATCAGCCTGTGAGCCACTGCCATTGGCTCCTGCCCCCGCTCCACTCTTTGGCGCCAGTGGATTACTTGCAGAAAGCTTTAGCGACTCTGAACACTGGTCATCATCTGACCCTAACTTTGGAAGAATTCCACGGTCCAAAAGACAAGCCAAATAATCGCTCATATATGATTTCGCGTACTCACCAAATGGCTTATAAATCTTGGCTGAAAGAGCCAAAACTAAGGCGACCGACACCACCAACACCAGGGTAAACTCAACAGTCCCTTGTCCGCGGCTAGACCTTTTAAGAAAATGAATTGATCGAAACCAGGGTCCCATTCACATAATAATATACCATATGAAACATCCACTTTTCAGGTGTGTGGGGGCTTCAATCCTGCTCACTGTCTCATTATTAGACTTTAATCGAGCCTGGGCAGGTGCTTACCAAGATCCGTCCGCACAAAAAGCCTTCGATAACAAAGACTACGAAAAAGTCGTTGATCTGCTCATGCCCAAATTGGCTGACCTTTCACGCGAATCAATTTTAATTCTAGGTAAGTCACAGAGCGAGCTAAAGAACCAAACTGCGGCCATTAAGGCTTACTCGGCCGGGCTTTCTCAGCAACCTAAAGACATCGAAATGAAAAGCTTGATTGGGTTTGAGCTTTTTAAGTCAGGCAAAGACCGCGATGCAATGACGACTCTTAAAGAGGTCATCGAGACCAATCCAAAATTTCTTCAGGCTTACCGCTATTTGATTCAGATCTACGAAAAAAAGAAGAACAAATACGAACTGCGGCTTCTTTACCAAGACATGGTTGAACGCTTTGGAGAAAAGCCTGAGTTTATCACTAAGCTCTGCAATCTAACCTCGCTCGAAGGATTTTTTGATTTGGCCTTGAAATATTGCACTCTCGGTATTCAGCAAAATGCCAAAGAGCCTGAAAACTATGTTTACTTAGGGCTTGCCTATAAAGACACCGCAAAACCTGAGCTGGCCGAAAAGAATTTAAAACAGGCGGCTGATACCTTTAGCAACTCAGAGATTTCTCAAGTCACTTACGGACAATTTCTTGAGGACAAAAAAGATTTCATTCACGCCTATGACTATTATCAAAGAGCTATCTTGAAACACAAAGACTCGCTGGCGGGTTGGCTCGGGGTAGGGCGGGCAGGGCTCGAGATCCAAAAACTGCAAGAGTCACTGGGTGGATTTGAGGCCGCATGCAAGATCGACAAATCCGCACTTCCTGCGATCAGACGCGCAACAAATACTTTGCGACTGACAAAGAATGAAGTTTGGAAAAAACGCTTCGAGGCCGCGACAGAAAATTGTGGTCACTGATTCTACTGGCGATTTATTTTATTGATTTGTTGGGTCTGAGATCCAAAAAATTTCTAAGAGCCGGACTCACGTTCCTAACCAAAGTAATTGCGACGCTATTAGGAGAGCCTAGTTTTTCAATCGCAATTTCTGTAGCCGAAGTCATTAAAGCACAGTGAGCACGGGCAGCTCCGCGAGCAGCTCTTAAATCAATACACGCAGCACCTGCATCTAGCATCAATTCTACTGTTAGCAGCAAATCTCCAAAAAAATCTGTCTCAATAACAAAAATATTATTTCGAACATCCGAGTTTGTGAGCGACAAATGAGCCTGCCACACTTGCGGATCAAGTTTTTCAAATAGTCTCTCTTGGAGAGGGCTTAAAGATTTAACCTGCTGATGAAAAGAACTCACTTCAGCAGGAGAACCATCAACAACCAGAAGCAACTGACCATCTTGGGCATTGCACTCTAAAATTTCAAGACCTGAAAAAGAGCCCACCTGATTGGCGGCATTGAGGCCCTGCCCCACGGACTTAAATACGGAGACCGAAAGGGCTTTCACCTAATGCTTCTCCACAACATGTCCGATGAGATCATACTCCATGCTCTCAGTGATTTCGACTTGAACGATATCGCCAACTTTGCACTGTCCGTCGTTGATCAAAACAACGCCATCAATGTCGGGCGCCTGCTGAGACATACGACCTTGAAGCAAGAGCTCTGTCTCTTCAGAGTAACCTTCAAC
>CANCBY010000292.1 GCA_947374445.1 Pseudobdellovibrionaceae bacterium | reverse complement strand
GGGGCTAAAAATTGGCCACGCAAATTCTCCCAAAGTTGAATTTCGTGGGGGATTTCTTTTACATCTAATTGGGGCAAAATAAATTTAAGTGCGGCACTTGGCACCGAAAAATCAGGATCTAAGTTTGTAGCTTTACGCAGTAACGCAACAGCATAGCCCTTTTTACCAAGCTGAAACTCCGCCAGGGCCAAATTAGTTAGAGCGGATAAGTTATTGGGATCTTTTTCGATGGATTTTGCAAAAGACTCACGGGCTTGCTCGTAATCCTTTTTTTGGTAGCTCTGAACACCAGTCTTAAAAAGCTGTTCAAAAGAAGTTGGCGGAGAGGGTGAAGGAGACACCGAAGGCTGCGGGGCAGGCGTAGCAGGAGGCTCTTCAATGGCCGATGAATTTATGCAAAAAAGAGCCACTGCAACAAAAACGACGCGTAAAAAATGAACTCGCAAAAAAGCATTCGATTTGAATAAATTCATAGCTACCTGAGTCTATAGAGATGGGGTTTCCTTGTCATCACCGCGGCCCGTTAGTAGACTTATAGGGACTTGCAAAAAAGAGGAGAATCTATGGCACAACTGATTGGTCATCAAATCGATGAGTCTTCTACAATTCAAAATAAAATTAAAGATCTTGTCGGCGATGTAACGGCTTTGAACTCTCAAATCACGGGTATTCGAGCGCCACATCCAGAACATATTGAAAACGGAAAAAAACAAATCGAAAAAACGGGTCTCGTTCGCGGTCGCCCCCTGTACTATCCTTACGTCGGGACGGGTTCTGGTCGAGGTCCTTATGTTGAGCTCGAAGACGGAAGCGTAAAACTAGACCTCATCAATGGCATCGGCATTCACTTAATGGGTCACAGCCATCCGCGTGTGATGGCGGCCACAGTGCGAGGCGCACTATCCGATGTTGTGAACCAAGGAAATCTTCAGCCCAATCGCGAGTATTCGCGCTTTCTTGAAAAGCTCACAACTCTTGCCGCTAAAAAAAGTCGTTTGAAATACGGCTGGCTTGCAACTTGCGGAACTATGGCGAATGAATCTGCGCTTAAAATATCTCGTCAAAAACACTCACCAGCTCGCATGGTGATTGGATTTAAAAATGCTTTTGCGGGTCGATCAACAATGATGGCTGAGGTCACTGACAATCCGGCCTACAAAGACGGCTTGCCAGAGTACCACGAGGTTTTGCGAATTCCTTTTTATGACCATCGTGATCCGCAAAGTGGTGAAAAGACTTTGCGGGCGATGAAAGAGCACATTGAGAAGCACGACAAAAATATTTCGACATTCACCTTTGAGCCAATGCTTGGTGAGGGCGGCTACATGGCTGCTCCACGAGAATTCTTTTTGCCGCTTCTTGATCTTTGTAAGCAAAAGAAAATTGCGATCTGGGCTGATGAGGTTCAGACCTTTTCACGCACGGGCGAGATGTTTGCCTTTGAAACTTTAGATATTGGAAACTGGATTGATATCTGCACGATCGCTAAGACCGCGCAAGTGGGCGCGACTCTTTATACTGAAGAGTACAATCCAAAACCAGGCCTTATTGCTGGAACATTTTCTGGAACATCAGCAGCTCTGTCTGCGGGCTGTGAAATTTTAGACATGCTTGGTGAGGGCTTTCTTGGCCCCAACGGACGCATCATGGATATTCATCGTAAGTTTATCGGTATGTTGAATGATCTCAATGAAACAACATGCAAAGGCCTACTCCGTGATGCTGGCGGCTTGGGTTTGATGATGGCGGTGACGCCTTTGGACGGCAAAAAAGAGCAAGTCGAAGCTTTGCTGAAAAAGTTATTAGCCAATGGATTGATCGCTTTCAATTGCGGCAAAGATCCTGTGCGACTGAGATTTTTAGTTCCGGCGATTATTTCTGATGAAGAACTTTTGGTGGCTAAAAAAATCATCGAAAAATGTATTATTGAGGGCGTGTAAAAAAATAATGGAGTTCATAGAAGCGTGTCGAAAATTTATTTCTATCGACAGCTCTCCGTCTCATGGCACCAAGGTGTTGGCGGAGTTCGCGGCAGAGCTCTGCCGCTCGCGTGGTTTGCAGGTTGAATTGCAGACCGAGTTTCATGGTGATCTTGAGCAAGCCAATATCATTGCTCGTCCGGTATTGGCAGAGAGACCTTCGCTCGAGTTCATGATGCAAACGCATCTTGATACCGTAGACCCTGGCCCCTTTGGGCTTTGGACTGAGACGGGCCACAATCCTTTTGATGCCCATATCATCGACGGAAAGATTTACGGACTTGGCGCTGCAGACGTAAAGCTCGATTATCTCTGCAAGCTAGAGGCGATAAGTTCGTTTGATAGTGATTCTAAATGGAAGTTGCCACCAGTTTTGGTGGGGACCTTCGGCGAAGAGATGGGCATGATGGGCTCGCTCAAACTTATTCGTAAAAACAAAGTGTCACCGAAAATGGCGATGATCGGCGAGCCCAGTGACCTGCGAATTATCAACGCAGCAAAAGGCTTTGCGGGAGTCGAGATTCGTATCCCTTACAGCTCCGGCGAAAAACAATACAAAGAAGAGCACAATTTGCGTGAGAGCACTTCAACTCAAAGCCGAATCTTTCACGGAAAGGCTGCGCACTCGTCGATGCCCCACTTAGGCGACAGCGCAGTTAAAAAAATGCTCGAGTATCTTTTGCAACTTCCTGAAAGTGTCGTCGTTATGGAAGTTGATGGTGGTGTTAATTTTAACACGGTTCCAAGCAATGCCTTTTTGGAACTAGATTTGGTTTCTGGCCATTTTGATTCAATGGCCTCTAAAATTTCGACTATTTATCGAGAGATTCGCGATCTTGAGGCGGAGTTTTTAAAATTCCGCGACGAAGATTTTTCTCCGAGCCATCCAACTTTGAATATCGGCATCGTGCGCACCTTTGAAGATCATGTTTTCATTTCTGGCAATTGCCGGGTTCCACCGATCGTGACAAATGAAATATACGAGTCGTGGATTGAGCGATTAAATAGAGTTTGTAAATCTGTTGGCGCTGAGTTTCGGGTCAATGATTACAAAAGGCCTTTTCGAGTAAAGGCAGACTCTATGCTAATGCGCGGTTGTCTTGATGAAATGTCTAAAATGGGGCTTAATATGAGTCCAATCACGCAGGC
>CANCBY010000291.1 GCA_947374445.1 Pseudobdellovibrionaceae bacterium | reverse complement strand
TGGTCAGCCCGAGGGCAACTCAAAAATTAAAATAGAAGGAAAATGCAAAACTTCAAGTGGTGCCGAAATCAAGGTTGGAGATAAAGGTTATGAACTCTGTGTGCGCCAATCTGAGTTAGATAAAGCGAATAACAAAAAAAGTGGCGCAGAAAATACTATTGGAGTCACTTTCGGTAAGTAGGACTTTGGGCGAAGTTGCAGGTTCATTTTCACCATTTTCGGGAGATACGCATGATTGTTTCTGATTCTATTTTACAAAAAGCGATTGAAGCGGGGCTTTCAACAGGTGCGGATTTTGCCGATATCTTTGTCGAAGACACTTATACTTCGCATTTAGGGATTTTGAGTTCGAAGCCAGAAGTTGCCATTGTTGGTCAAATCTATGGGGCTGGTGTGCGGTTATTTTTTGGTCATGAGGTTGTTTATGTCACGACAAATGATCTATCGGAAGCAGGCTTGATCAAGGCCGCATTCAAGGCGGCACAAAGTAGAACTCCAGGTTCAACCGCAAGGGGAATTTCAAAATTCATTCCTCTCAAAAAAAGCAATTTTGATTCAATTCACATTTATGGCGAAAAGCCTTGGGAGAAAAACCGAGATCATAAATTAAATTGGCTGACGGCAGTTGATCAGTATTCGCGGAGCGTAAGTTCTGATGTGACTCAAGTAGAGTCGCGTATTATGGAAACATACCAAAAAGTTCAGATTGCCAATTCAAAAGGACTCTTGGCCTTTGACGAGCGTGCATATTCGCGATTGTTTATCGAAACTTTAGTTGAAAAAAATGGGTCTAAAGAAGGCTCTTTTGAAAAAGTGGGGCATATGGGCACATCAGAACTTTTTGATCAGATAGATCTTAAAAGTTTAGCTGAAAAAAATGTGCAAAGGGCTTTGACTTTGGTGGGTGCAAAGCATGCTCCCGCTGGCGAGATGCCGGTGTTGATTGATAATGCTTTTGGGGGAGTGATTTTTCATGAAGCTTGCGGTCATGGATTAGAAACCACATCTGTTGCAAAAAATGCTTCCGTATTTTGTGGTAAGCTTGGCGAGAGGGTCGCCCCAGCCTGTGTGACCGCCATTGATGATGGAACGATTAAGAATGGTTGGGGTTCGCTCAATATTGATGACGAGGGAAATCCAACTCAAAAGACCGTTTTGATCGAAAACGGGATTTTAAAGAGTTATATTGTGGATGAAATGGGTTCGCGCCAAACGGGCTATGCTCGCACTGGCAGTGGTCGTAAGCAGTCTTATAAATTCGCACCGGCTTCTCGCATGCGAAACACCTACATTGCTGCCGGCAAAGATAATTTTGAAGAAATGGTTCGCGATGTGGACTATGGGCTTTACGCCAAAGACATGGGCGGTGGCTCGGTCAATCCTAGCACCGGGGACTTTAACTTTCAGGTGTCAGAGGCCTACATCATTCGCAATGGACGAATTGAAGAGGCCGTCAAAGGTGCATGTCTTATTGGCCGAGGCATTGATACTCTGTCTAAGATCACTAAAGTTTCAAGCGATCTCGCGCTATCTATTGGTATGTGCGGTTCGGTGAGTGGCTCTATTCCGGCTGCACTTGGCCAACCTCAAATATTGGTTTCTAGTCTCATGGTCGGCGGGAGAGCTTAATGGATATCATCAAATACAATTTTGACAAAATTCAAGAGCAAGCAAAAACTGACGGCGTCAAAATTGAGCTGCTGATTTCAAGTAGTGAGAATCTTTCGCTTGGTTACTCGCAAAAAAAGTTAGAAAAATTTGAGTCCTCGCTGACCCAAGTGGCGGGCTTTCGAGTGATTCTGGGTGGAGCTCAAGGTTATTCTTATACAGAAAATTTGTCTCCCGAGGCGTTGCTCCTTTGTTATCGTGAGGCTCTAGAAAACGCTAAGACTTTGAGTAGTCCTGAAAAAAATGATCACATCCCACTTGTTTCGCCGGAGCCAGTATCAAAATCAAAAGACTCAAAAGATAAAGTAACTTTTATTTTTTCAAACCTTTTGCATGATGAAAATAACTCGATCGAAGAAAAAATGGAAGTTGCTCGAAGGCTTGAGCAAGACTGCTTGGACAGGGATGCACGGATTCAGTCGGTGCCTTACGCGAACTTTAGTGAGACTTTAAGCAGAATAAGAGTTTTAAACTCTCACGGAATGGATCAGGAGTTTTCTCAAAATTACTTCTCAGGGTATAGCTATCCACTAGCCAAAGAGGGAGCAAGTTCAAAGATGAATGGGGACTCTTTTTTTGTACGGCGCTTTAAAGACCTCGATGTGGCAGCTATAGCAAAAAGCGCAGTTGAAAAGACTGTATCATTGCTCGGAGCCGTTAAGCTACAAACTGGTAACTATGCTGTCCTGATAGACAAAGATGAGTTTCGCTCTGTGATTGGCATGTTTACGGGCTATTTGTCTGCTAAGGAGGTTTTTGAAGAAAAATCTCTTTTTGCAGGAAAGCTCGGGCAAAAAATCGCGAGCCCCTTATTTGAGCTTATTGATGATCCTTTAAATACGTTTGGGGCCTCTGCTCGTCCTTTCGATGCTGAGGGTTCTCCATCGCAAAAGACTGTCGTTTTTCAAGACGGAATTTTAAAAAATTTTTTCACAAACAGTGAATTTGCACAAAAAATGAATTTGCCTCACACAGCTCATGCCTCTCGAAGGCCGGCCTCACAAATGGATATTGCACCGTCTAATCTAATTGTTGGTCTCGGAAGCAAATCCTCAGCCGAGCTTTTGGCTTCAAAGCAAAAGATTGTCTATATCACGCATTTTTCTGGCGGATTGCACTCTGGTTTCAAAGAGTCGACAGGCGATTTTTCAATGCCTGCCGAAGGCCTTCTTTATGAAAACGGTAAGTGTTTAGGTCCTGTCGATCAGTTTGTCGTCTCGGGTAACATTTTGGAGCTTCTTCGTGATATCGAGGCTCTTGGAAATGAATACTCTAAGTCTGCGAGTTCGATAATGTGTCCAGATGTCCTAGTGAGCTCATTGAGTTTCGCAGGGGCTTGATAGGATTAATTTTTAGTTTATTTTTCATTTACAGAGGATGCCTTTTCATGCGGAAAAATTTAAATGAGATATGTTCTGGGCTTTTGATCTTAGTATTCTCGCTCGTTGCTTCTGGGCAAACGGAAACAA
>CANCBY010000290.1 GCA_947374445.1 Pseudobdellovibrionaceae bacterium | reverse complement strand
GGGGTGTGTGCTGCCTGAGCCTGCTATTCCCTGTAATGATTACACGGAATAACTTATTCGATTCTCAAACCCTGAATTTTTCGATAATCCTAAATACAGAAGGCAAGAGTGTGCCTTAAAGACACAATTTACAGACTCAAAATCAATTTAAACGCTCGCGGCATAAAAACTTTGGGAATTACCAACTAAACCTCCCAAAGCTAAGCCCTCGTTTAAAAAATATTTTTTAGACCCAAAAGATAGTCACACATCAATCTAGTCACGAGCATTTTCTTTAAGCCTTGCTGCCAGCAGCCAGGCATTGGTGCCCTATTTTATTTTCGGGTTGGCTTTTTAGTTCTTACATTTGGTTTTTATATTTTTTCCCAGGGATGAAATCTCTCCTCCTTGGGTGTTTTGTATTTCAGTTGCGACAAAAGAAGCGAGGAGTTCTCCCAAAAATTGTTCTGGCTGGTAACCAGATACCTACATTCAAATACAGTACATCACGTGGTGAGCACTCACCGCGATTTAACCTCTGGCTAAGGCCTAGAGGATTTGTGGCCCGTGGCAAAACTGCCAACGTCACAGTTTTTAAATCCATTAACATTTTTTTGGAGGTTTCATGATTTCTCGAAGAAATTCTAGAGGGCGCTCTTTTGTCAAAAGAAGATTCAAGCGCACCTCAAACCGCAAGCTCAGTGCTGGCGATATTAAAGTGCTCGATTTTTTATGGACTTGGAAAGTCGCAAGTCACCAAATGCTGGCCCAAGTAGGCTTTGCCAGAAAATCAGCATGGTGGGCCTATAAGGCCATCAAGCAATTACAACGGGAGAATTACATCCAAGCTCTGCCTCGTGGAAAATACTTGGACCAAGAAGTCTGGACACTCACCCATCTTGGCTTTGAGGTGGTGCTGATGGACCGGGATGACATCGTTGAGTACCGGTTTAAACCTCACGCTCCAGCACATGATTACTTTGCTACTTGCCTACAGCTGGGGGATTTATGGACAAGTTCTTGGGATAAAGTGTTTTTCACTGAGCAGATGCTGGCATCACTCAGAAAAAGTAATTTCCCAAAAGACTTTGTCAGTGACGACGGCCATGTGCCCGATGGCATCACCATGCTTCGCTGTGACCTAAAAGAAATTGGTATTGGCTACGAGGTCGATTTAAATCTGAAGGACTTAGACCGATACAGAAAGACTTTTGATTATTACGACCGACTTGAAAATGTTGCTGTGGTTTTTTGGCTTGTCAGAAATGACTGGATCGCTGGCCGCATTGGCAAAGTGCTAAATGAAAATACCTACGGCAGACAAGAGCGTGGCCGCTTTGCTTTTATCAGCCTTGAGGATTTTCAGAAAAACCTTTGGGGCGCCAAAGTTTTAAACGGAATTTATCAAGGTCAGAGCATTCGCAAAGTGCATGAAAACCTTATGCAAAGCCTAGGCAAAACGGCTGCAAGCGTTGGGCAAAAGAGCTTGAGAGAGATTTTTTTCTCAAGCTTTAAAAGCCCACAAAAATCAAACACTTCGCTAAAGCACGAAGCCGATGAAAGTCTTTAACACCCTACGGGTCCAGGGGGAGTGTTTATTTATGCTCATGCTTTATTTTAAAAGTTCATTGGTCACATCTAGCACAAGGGAGAAATCAGTATGAAAGATGATTCAAGTACAATGTTCGCAGGCGGTGCAATTGTTGTCATCGTAATAGTTGTTGTCTGTCTGAAAGCCATTCAAGAAGTCTTTATCCAATTGGGTAAAACCTTTGATGCCCTTGGCAAAATGGCGGGCTCATTTTTTTATATGGCCTGGAACGGAGTCTTAGCGCTGGGGCTGATCAGTCTTGGGATCGCATGTGTTTGGGCGGCTGGGTATTTTAGCTACAAGTATTATTTGATGGTGAAGCGCGGGACCGAAATCGAAGCACGCGTTGATGCCAAGATCAGTGGCTTGATTGATCAGGTGAATACTTCGATCAAAGAACTCAAAGCGCAAAACAATGAAAGGGTTGCGCGCCTTGAGCTTAAACTTAGAGAGGCTTTAGAGAAGCCAGCCATTGCTCCGCTCCCTGCTGGTGGCACTCTCTTACCAGCACCGGCAAAGCTTAGCGACACGGCCAACTCAGACTCGACGCAAGATCAAAGCCCCCAAAACGTGCACAACCCTTTTTGAATCGGAGGTTACTTTGCCTAAACGTAAATGGGAGCCAAGGTCTGTCAAAAAACTGCAAACCAAAGTGGGCAATGAACGCTTTGAGCAATTGCTTGCTGAAATCGGGGAAGTTTTATACAAACAACTCCGCCAGCAAGTCCAAGTTCAAAATGCTTCCACTGAACCCGCTTTACAAGAATTGAGTGACCCTCAATTCAAAAAGGCGGTGTCTCTATGACCAAAAAAAGAAGTGAAAATAAAAAAGTAAAAACCAGTGGTTTTAAGATCGGACTCTATATCCGTGTCTCAACCGAGGAGCAGGCCGGTAATCCCGAGGGGTCTATCAAATCCCAGGAGTGCAGGCTTAGAGAATTTGTAAAACACAAAAACTCTTTTGAAAACTTCGGCGACATCATTGAGCTCTACTGCGATGCCGGGATTTCGGCTAAGGACACGAACCGCCCGGCCTTTCAACGACTCATGGAGGACATTCGCGGCAGTAAGATCAATATGATTATGATCACTGAGCTCTCAAGGCTTACACGCTCAATTAAGGACTTTGCTGTGTTAGTTGAAATGCTCGAAGAGATGGACTGTAAGATCCATTCTCTGAAGGACAATTTTGATACCTCAACGGCAGTGGGTTCCTTCTCAATGTACCTGGTCGCAAACTTGGCCCAGTTTGAGCGCAAGCAAATCGGAGAGAGGATTGCGGCTAATTTCTTAAGCCGGGCAAAGCGCGGGCTCTACAACGGAGGGGCTGTGCCTTTGGGCTACAGGATCGGTGATAACAAGGACGGTAGACTTGAAGTGATCCAGAGCGAAGCAGAGGTTGTGAGGAACATTTTTAAGACGTTCCTAGCTGAGGGGACACTCTCGTCTGCGACAAAAGCGCTGAACGCCAAAAAGGTGCAGCTTGTTCGAGCTAAAGTCGGCGGTGGTAAGCCCAGAGTGGGGCACGTGATGCTTGAGAGTCTGTACAGGATGCTGATCAATAAAAT
>CANCBY010000289.1 GCA_947374445.1 Pseudobdellovibrionaceae bacterium | reverse complement strand
GCGAAGCTCACACAAACCATGAAATTTAGTGCAGATTCCGTAGTTTTATTGAGACAAAACTAGCCCTTAAGCAAAGGCTCTGCTATGACCCCGCTTCGATGTCGAAAGCCAATAAAATCCATCCTTTAGAAGCCCTCAAGCAGAATCCGTTCGTTCTTGCGCCGATGGCTGGTATTACGGATCATGCTTTTCGCACATTCATGCGCAAAAAAAAGGCCGGCGTTGTTGTCACAGAATTGGTTTCGGCCCATGGAATCGAATACAAATCTCAGCGAACTCTAGACCTGATGTCTTTTGATGAAATTCAGCGACCAATCGGCATTCAGATTTTTGGCGAGGGCCCCGAGGTCATGGCCAAAGCCGCTAAGGTCTGTGAGGACATGGGTGCAGATTTTGTCGATATCAATTTTGGTTGCCCAGTTCCTAAGGTTGTAAAAAAAGGTGCTGGCTCTGCGATGCTCAAAGACTTGCCTGCGATGGCAAAACTTTTAGCGGCCACCGTAGCGGCGGTAAAAATTCCGGTCACAATCAAAATTCGCAGTGGTTGGGATGCAAATACTCGTAACGCCGATGAAGTCACCAAGGTCGCCCACAATGAAGGCATCACCTGGGTGGCCATTCATGGTCGGACTCGGGCTGCCGGATATTCGGGCCAAGCTGATTGGGATTACATTGCAGAAGTTAAAGCCAAAGCTCCACTTCCGGTTTTAGGTAACGGCGATATTCTGACTGCAAGACAGGCAGTTGAAAGACTCAATAGCTCTGGATGCGATGGAGTTCTAATTGGCCGCGGAGCTCTGAAAAATCCTTACATTTTTACCGATGCTTTGGAGCTATGGCAGGCCGAAAAAGGTCTAGTTGCCGAGCAAGTTCAGGGCAAAGAACGTGCGGGCAGAAACTTTTCTGTGCTCTTTCAAGACTTGGCTGCCGAAATCGTGGCGCACTGTGATGACCACATCACGCAGATTCAGCTCAAGAAATTTGCCGCCTGGTTCGCAACCGGGTATCCTGGCGCGAGCCAATTTCGCAAAAGCATTTTTCAGTCTAAAGAGACAAAAGAAGTGTATTCCATGGCCCAGGATTTTTTTTCTGGAGTGGGTGGGTTTGAGCAAGAAGACACAAGCCACGAAGCTTTCCTTATGGGCGGTCACGGGTAGAAAGTTTTTTTGAGAGCATTAAGTTGGAAATAGTTTTAGAAATTAAATTTTTTTAAGTTTTAATAGTTCAGATTTTTAATAGGTAAATAGTTTTTAAAAAGAAGAAAGCAGAAGTAGAGGGTACTCAATGATTACAGATCCAAAGAAAATTCGCAATATCGCCATCATCGCCCACGTCGATCACGGTAAAACAACTCTCGTTGACCACTTGATCAGACAAGCGGGAACATTCCGTGACAATGAACACGTTGAAGAACGCATGATGGATTCAATGGATCTTGAGCGCGAGCGCGGTATCACTATCGCCGCTAAGAATGCTTCGTTCATCTACAAAGACATCAAAGTAAATATCGTCGATACTCCCGGACATAGTGACTTCGGTGGAGAAGTCGAACGTATCTTGAACATGGTGGATGGCGCGATTCTTCTTTGCGATGCTTCTGAGGGACCACTTCCGCAGACTCGTTTCGTATTGAAAAAAGCTCTTGAGCAAAACCTGAAGGTGATCGTTTGTATTAACAAAATCGATCGTTCGGATGCTCGTATTCAAGAAGTTCACAACGAACTTTTTGACTTGTTCATCGACCTAGATGCCAACGAAGAACAGTGCGACTTTCACACGATCTACGCGATCGCACGTGAAGGTATGGCAACACTCGATCCTAACGTCAGAACAAATTCACTTGAGGCTCTTTATGAGGCCATCATCAATCTAGTTCCGCCGCCAAAAGTTGAAGAGAGCAAACCTCTTCAGTTGATGGTTTCAAACTTGTCATACAACTCTTTTGTGGGTCGTTTGGCGATCGGTCGTATGCGTTCTGGCACAATCAAAGTGGGCGACGAAGTTCTTTGCATGCAAGAGAACAACTTTAATAAAAAAGTTAAAGTGTCAGCGCTTTTTCAGTACAAAGTAAATAATCAGGTTCCAGTGAATGAAGTAGGGGCGGGCGATATTGCTATCGTGGCCGGTATGGAAAACTTTAACATCGGTGATACAATCACTTCGGCTACTGATCCTCAGCCATTGCCACGAATTAAAGTCGATGAGCCAACAGTTGGAATGATCTTCTCTGTGAATGATGGTCCTTTCGGTGGACGTGAAGGCAAGCAAGTAACTTCACGAAAAATCCTAGAGCGTCTTGAAAAAGAACTTCTCCATAACGTGGCTATTCGTATGGAAAAAACAGATCAAACAGAATCATTCAAGGTGATCGGTCGCGGAGAGATGCAATTGGGTGTCTTGATTGAGCAAATGCGCCGTGAAGGTTTTGAAATCTGTGTATCTAAGCCACAAGTTATTTTTAAGACTGAGAACGGTGTTAAAAAAGAGCCTTTCGAAATCGCAACTATCGATATCGAAGATGCTTACACTGGCGTTGTGACTGAAAAAATGGGAATCAGAAAAGGTATCATGCAAAACATGACCTCTAAAGGTTCTGGCCGTACTCGCTTAGAGTTCAGAATCCCAGCACGTGGTTTGATCGGTTATCGCTCTGAGTTTTTGACAGACACTCGCGGTACCGGTCTTTTGAATACAAATTTTGATGGTTATGATGATTACCGTGGAGATATCTCTGCACGAGTAAATGGCTCGATGATCTCTGACCGTCAAGGTGTGGCGACTGTTTATGCGATCTTTAATCTTCAAGAGCGTGGTAAAATGTTCGTATTGCCTACTCAAGAAGTTTATCAAGGCATGGTCATTGGCGAGCACGCAAAAGAGAACGATCTTGAAGTTAATATCGTCCGCGAGAAAAAACTGACAAACGTTCGTAACACCGGCGCCGAAGAAAAATTGACTCTTGTCCCTGTGAAATCTATGACCCTTGAAAAAGCTATGGAGTGGATCAGTGATGATGAGCTTATCGAAGTGACTCCTTCGAATATTCGTATTCGTTGCCGTTATTTGGATGCTAATAAACGCAAGAACAAGGCCTCGAAAGAGAGTTAATTATTATGAATACAGTGCTTGAGATGAAGGGACTCATCAAAA
>CANCBY010000288.1 GCA_947374445.1 Pseudobdellovibrionaceae bacterium | reverse complement strand
GATTGCCGATTTTGATTTAATTTCAAGCTCAAGAACATGAGCGTGCGAGTTCAGGCCTAAAATTTTTGTGGTTTCAAACATACTGCTATCCTTCGTGGGAGATGGAATATTTGTACCTTCATTAAGGTCAGAGTTAGCGGAGCCAATATAAATTTTAACATTTTTAACTTTTGCAAGCTCGACAGACCTATAGTGAAGCACCTTGGCTCCCCAAAAAGTCATTTCGAGCATTTGATCATAACTTAAGAATTTTATCAGACGAGCTTCGGGAACAATCTTTGGATCAGCGGTAAAAACACCGGCCACATCCTTAAGAATTTCACAACGATCGGCATTGAGAAAAGCGGCCATCGCAATCGCTGTCGTATCGGTACCACCACGGCCTAGAGTTGTAATCTCTTTGGTCGCAGGCGAAACTCCCTGAAATCCAGCCAGTACAACAACTTTATTTTGCTGAAGGGCCTCAAGTACTCGATGAGCTTTAACTTCAATAATGTTGGCATTGATGTGAGCTTCGTCTGTGAGGATTCCAGCTTGGCTACCTGTGAAACTGATCGCATCGCAATTGAGATCATGCAATGCCATGCTAACAAGTGCCATGCTGACTCGCTCGCCAGTGGTCAAAAGCATGTCAAGTTCGCGACGGTTCGGACGGCTAGAGACTTGGTTAGCGAGATCAATCAATTGATTGGTCGTTTTGCCCATGGCTGAAACTGCAGCGACCACTTTTGTGCCGGACTTTGAAAGGTCTGAAATTCTTTTTGCAACTTGCTTGATAAGAGTGGGATCAGCAAGAGTGGCTCCACCGTATTTTTGTACAATGATTTTTGAGTTATCGTCGGCTATTTCGGGCTTTGTCATCTATGTATTCCGCAACGAGTGGAACCGAGCCTTTGGGAACTCGAATCATGTGTTTTGCGACCTGTCTCGGAATATAGCCTAGAACAATTTCGGCGTTAAGATCTTTCAGTGATTTGTGCGTGACTCCAAGATGATCTGCCAACTCATTGAGGTCTGTGCCGCCTGGAGCCGAGCAGATCTCATATTCCAGCGGATCAAGTTTTGCGTAATCCTTGAAGCCGTAAAGAGTTGGAGCTTTGGCGATCATCATGGCTGCCAAGATCTTAGGAACATAGTCCATGGTTTCTTGTGGCAGGGCTCCTCTTCTTGAAAGCTCCCAGAAATCTTTTGTTTTGTGCCGGTTGATTTGGCGTCGGAGGCCAGTTTCGCCCATGTTGTAGCTGGCGGCAACTAAGTACCAAGAGCCAAACTCTTTGTAGAGATCGCGAATGTAACCCGCGGCAGCTAGAGTGCTTTTGCGAAGATCACGGCGCTCGTCGAGCCACCAGTTGGCTTTGAGTCCGTAGCGTTCGCCGGTGGGCTGAATGAATTGCCATGGGCCTACGGCATCTGCGTGGCTGATCGCATTGGGTTCAAATCCGCTTTCGATCATCACCATGTAAGCTAAATCTTGTGGCAAATTGTTGGCTTTAAGATCTTTTTGAATCAGAGGCATAAAACGATTGGCGCGTTCGAGCCAATCAGCGAACCAATTTTTGCCTTTTGTTTGATAATAGCCCACCCAGTAACTGACTCTTTTGTTGTAGGTGATTGGCAGATCAAAAAGAAGACTCGATCCCTGACTAGAAGGAGCCTGTTGGACTTTGCTCTGAAGTCTTTGGCGAAGACTGAGATTTGAGTCGTAAGACTCTGCTCTTGTCGGCATGGGCTTTGAAAAAATCTGACTTTGATGAATGCCATCAGGAATTTCTTTTGGTGTGGATGTTGCGACATTCGGTTTGCTGGGAGCAGCGAGAGCCAATGAAAAAGCTAGGTTGTAAAAAAGGCCGAGAGCCACAGTTGTCATAACTATCAATTTCGCGAATTTTACAGAGGGCGGCTATTGTAATCTTGCGCGTGTGGCTTCTTTTGGACTTAAGCCTCGACTTAAGTTGGAGCTGCAAAGTTTTGACAGAGTCGCCACGTTTTTGACGCAAATTAGTTAAAGCTATTTTGATTGCTCGACGTCAGTCGAGGGAAAGAAAACAGTTCCTTCGGCTGAAATCAAAATTTCTGGAGTCCTGATCTTAAAAATCAAAAGATTCAGGTCTATGGCCTAGCTATGGGTTCACCTGTGCCAAGAGGGCACGCGCATTGCTTTGTGTTGTAGTGAGGGGGATCGATGAGCACGAAAGGCGTTTACACAGCACTCAGCGGAGCAATGGCTCAGTCCCAACGTCTAGACACGATCGCCAATAACATTGCCAACGTGAACACTCCAGGATTCAAGCGCGATCAGCAATTGTTCTCAGAATATATCACTGCCAACGAAAAGCCACCCTCAGTGATTCAGGTTCCAAAAATTCCAGCGAGCATTGAAAGTTTTTATGATATGCAGGGCGGAGACAAAAGTTTTGTAGATAGCGCTGGTACTTACACGGATTTTTCGCAAGGCGGCCTCAAAAATACTGGCAACGCTTTGGATGTTGCAATCGATGGCTCTGGTTTTTTTGAAGTTGCTACTCCTAGTGGAGTGAAGCTCACTCGCCATGGTTCGTTCACTTTAGATGGCAATGGCCAAATCGTGACAAAAGACGGATTTCCTGTGATGGCTCAAGCAGCAGGCGAGGGTGTTGATCCAGCATCTCGGGTTATGAAGATAAATGGTCATCCTCAACTTTCAATCAGTGATGATGGGCAGGTGTTTCAAGGCGAAGAGCTTTTGGGGCGCTTGTCGGTGGTGCAAATCAAAGACAAAGATCAACTGCAAAAAATTGGCAACTCTATGTATGGCATCAAAGCCAACGCAACTCCTGAAATCACAACTGTTGCAAAGCCAGCGTTGAAGCAAGGATTTTTAGAGCAAAGCAATGTGAACATCATCCAAGAGATGACGGACATGATTGCAACGACTCGTACTTTTGAGAGCACACAGAAGGCCATCAATGCATATGACTCGATGGCAGAAAAATTAGTAAATACTGTCGGAAAAACAACGCCTTAATGAGGGGTCTTTGAGATGATTAAAAGTTTGAATACAGCAGCGACGGGCATGCAAGCCCAGCAAAACAACATGGACGTGATTTCAAATAACATGGCCAATGTCTCGACTGTTGGTTTTAAAAAATCACGGGCCGAGTTTGAAGATCTGATGTATCAAAC
>CANCBY010000287.1 GCA_947374445.1 Pseudobdellovibrionaceae bacterium | reverse complement strand
CTATTCCACAAACTCAGCTGACGACGGCTTGGGACGAAAAAGGCCAACTCGCAGCCTACGCCGTCGATGGCAAAGGTGCCGACTTGAGCGGCTATGTGCATGAGTGGGGTGGCAAAGTTTCGGCACTCTTGGCCCTCTTCAGCTACATGCGAAAAGAAAAAAAATCTGCTTTTACACTCATTGTTCCTCAGCACTCAAAAAATCTTTTGTCAGCTCTTTCAATGCTCCCGGTTTCGATAAATCACGGCTACTTGGGAATGATCAAAATTGTCAATTTTGATGGCCTGGCCGGAAAAGTCAAAAGAGCTGCTCGCACGCTAGGGATGTCAGATCTAGTTCTAGAGCGGCAAAAAGGCATTAACGGAAATATTGAAACTGTCTTTGGTGTGGGAAAAGATCTAGTCGTCATATCAGATGATAAAGCTCTGACACAAGTTCTCTTTGGTCCTTTTCCGATGATTGACTCTTTTAGTGAACAAACAAATTTGGCACTCAATAAATTATTTCCGCTTCCGCTTTGGATTTGGGGATGGGATTCCGTATGAAAAAAGTATTCTCTCTGGCTTTTGCGGCAGGTGCATTTGTTGCGAGCACCCTGCTGCTCCAATCTTGCATGAAAGCACCGACCACCGATATCAACAAAGGCACACAGGTCAGCTGCACCGCTCTTGATAAAGCCGTTGATCAGCTCAGCGTCGGGCAAGTCACAACCATTAAAAAGGGAGAGTTCGCATATCGAGAAATTGTAATTCAATTTGATATTCTGCCTCCTGAGTTAGTTCAGCAGCTGGGCTACACCGTGATGGACAAAGTCGATAAAGTTTTATCGGATGGCAAAACCCACTACGATGAGATTTCGCTCCGTCGAGAGATCAGCGAAAAGGGCGATGGCGGACAATTTAAAAACTCGACCAAAGATTTTACTCTTGGTTTTCTTAAAGATCAGACCGCATCGACTGCGAATACGGTTCAAACTATCATCAATAATAAAATTGCAAATGCTCAACGCAGTCGTCCTGTTAGTGACAAGCTGGGACCCATGGTAACTCCCCTCGGTGGTTCGGATCCAGAAAATACATTTTGTTCGGCAGCCGAGACTACCTACCACAAGCTTGAAAGTACTGGCTCAGCTATCGCTGTCCCAGAACTAGTTAAAAAAAGGACAGACTGTGGTGGCCTATTGAATTGCACATTGCCAATGCGAGCAGTGTCTATCAAGTTTGACAGCTGGCAAAAAGGGAGCGACGGCAACCCGATCAAGTACACTCATTACATCAGCTCAAGTCCTGATGCCCCTTACTTTGCTTCGATGATGTCTAACTGTCTGCAATACTCAACTCCGTATCAAGATCGATTTTTACTTGTCACTCAATGCAGTGATGTGAAAGATTTTAAGTTCGGAACCAATCCTTAATCCTGGAAGTTTTCACATGACCAACACCAAGTCCTCTTCGAATAAAAAACACGTTGCAATTATTTTTGGAGGGCGCTCTGCAGAGCACGAAGTGTCTTTGCTCTCTGCCCGCAATGTGGCTGCCGCTATTGATAGAAATCAGTTCGATATCACCTTGATCGGCATCAGCAAAGAGGGAACATGGCACAAATTCGAAACCCCCTCTGTCTTTGAAAAACACAAATCTTTATCAGATAAAAATCTGTCTCATGACTCTGAAGTTGTGGGCCTTGTCTCAAAAGGCGGCAAACCCTTTATTCAATCTCTCGCAAAGCAAAACTCAGTATCTGTTGATGCTGCATTCCCGGTGCTGCATGGAACATTTGGCGAAGATGGCAGCATTCAAGGCCTTTTTAAAATGATGAATTTGCCCTTTGTCGGCTGTGGTGTTTTTGCTTCTGCCGCTGGAATGGACAAAGAGATCATGAAGCGCATATTAAAAGATGCCTCTATTCCTTCGGCACGCCATCTTTTGCTGACTCCTATGAGGCCTCTTTCATTTGCAGAAATCAGTCAGTCACTTGGAACACCCTTTTTTATTAAGCCTGCAAATATGGGTTCATCTGTGGGTGTGCATAAAATTCGAAATGCCGCAGATTTTGAAAAAAACATCAAGGATGCTTTTCTTTACGACAGAAAAGTACTTGCCGAAGAATTTATCGAAGGGCGAGAGCTCGAATGCTCGGTGCTTGGACATAACCACGATCCCGAAGCTTCGGTTTGCGGCGAAGTCATTGCTAGCCACGATTTTTATTCTTATGAAGCTAAATACTTAGACAAAAATGGAGCTGTTTGCAAAATTCCTGCAGATCTACCCTCAAACGAAATGACTCGCTTGCAGGCTATGGCCAAAAAAACATTTACAGCCATGGGCTGCGAAGGCCTCACTCGTGTTGATTTTTTTATGAAAAAAAATGGCGACATTCTCGTCAATGAAATCAACACACTGCCTGGTTTCACCAACATTAGTATGTACCCCAAAATGTGGGAGGCGTCTGGTCTCAAATACCAAGATCTTATCACTCGTTTGATTGGCCTTGCTTTCGAGTCCTTTCAAACAGAGAGTGCGTTGCAGACTAGCTTTACTGATCTGTAGTCATCTCACTTATTACCTATGGGCCTGACTTTGGCCTGTGTCCCGATCTTGCAATACTTCTAAGAACCTAGAGAGCTTTGGCCTCTCTAGAGATTTTTAATGCTCATGGAAATGGCAAGAAGAGGCAAAAATGGACTACGCAAAAATTCAATATTTTGAAAAAGCTGAAACTAAAGGCCACCAAGAATTTATCAACTCACAGAACAACTGCGTATTGTGCGGGACCGCTCTTGAGTTGCTACATATACGCATGGATGAAACTCAATCTCTTAAAGAAGAAGCGCACTGTCCTCAGTGTGATGTCAGAACACGCGCCAAAGTTTACACTTTAATTTAATTTTTAAAACTGATTCGCCATTATTTTGACTGAGCTCCGACAATTTTTTTACGGTCGGAGTAAAAACTGCCAAAAGCCCCGAAGTCCATATCGCCAGCTGCAGATTGTTTGACGCCCGAAATAACACCATCCTCAGGTTTTAACCAAGAATTGATCCAGACATGACCACACTCTAGCTTTTGTGCCGCACGCAAAGCCTTGTCCTCAGGTCCCAAAATCAGATTTGTCATTCCAAGATAGCCAGTGTTGGCCCACTTGATGGACTCATGTAGGTACTT
>CANCBY010000286.1 GCA_947374445.1 Pseudobdellovibrionaceae bacterium | reverse complement strand
ATGAAACCAGTCTCGCAAAGTCACTCGATTGCCTGTCCAATTGTGAAAGTATTCGTGAGCAATGACGCCTTCGATATTAAAATAATCGACATCAGTAGCCGTGGCTGAATCGGCAAAGACCAGACGGGAGTTGAAAATGTTCAGGCCTTTGTTTTCCATCGCTCCGGCGTTGAAATCGTCGGCGGCCACAATCATGTAAGTTGATAGATCGTACTCTCGCCCAAACCTTTGCTCGTCCCATGCCATCGATTTTTTGAGAGACTCCATTGCGTGATGACAGCGAGCTTGTGTGCCGTGCGCAGAATAGATCTCCAAAGACACCTTTGCTCCACTGAGGGTTTTGAATTCATCTTTTAAAAGGCCGAGATCACCAGCTACTAGTGCAAATAGATAACAGGGCTTTTTGTGCGGATCATGCCAGGTGACCTGAAGTCGACCATTGTCTAGCAATTTGCTTTGAGTCAGGTTGCCGTTCGAGAGAAGAGTGGGATGCTTCTTTTTGTCAGCTTGAATATGCACCGTAAAAATTGTCATTACATCGGGACGATCTAAGAAGTAAGTGATTTTGCGAAAGCCTTGAGCCTCGCACTGAGTGCAGAGCATTTGGCCATTGTTGGCTGCATACAAGCCCTCAAGAGACGAATTTGTATGCGGGCCTAAAAGCGTCGTGATTTCAATATTGAATTCAGCGGGAGGTGCAGCAAGAGTCAGCCCTTCGGGGGCCACACGATAAGCCGAGGCAGAAAGTTCAATTCCATTGAGTTTAATAGATTCAAGAATAAGGCTTTCGCTACCATCTAAAAAAAGTGCATGTGGCGGAGAGTTGCTATAGATGCTTTTGTAGCTAGACTTTTGTAAGACCCGACAAACGTCATTTTCAATATTGAAAGTGAGTTCGGTAGAGAGAATTTGGTATGTGGGGGCTTTGTAGTCTGAGAGAAATATTTGTCCTGGTTTCATTGTAAGTCTCTAACGAGACTTGACTAAATTGGTCAATAGCGTTGGCATAGAGTCATGCCAGTAAAACTGATTGCGATCACTCTTAACACTTCTAATCTTCCACAGCAGATACAGTTCTATCAGGCTTTAGGATTTGAGGTTGAGACGGTCAAAGTATCAAAGGGCAGCGAGTTTTACCGTGCTAGGCCAAAAAGCAAAAACAAAGGTCAAACCATTGGATTTGAAATTAATTTATTTGGTCTTAAAGACAAAAAGAACTCAGTGACACCAATTTTTCAATTGTGTTTCTTGGTAGAAGAACTAGATCAAGTTTACGACAAGTTGGCTGCGATTGAAGGTGTCGAGACGCTGATGGATCCAACTGATATGCCCGATGGCCGCAAAGCCATCGTCAAAGATCCCGATGGAAACTCCATCGAGATCATCAAAGCCAATTCTTAGATCATCAAAAAAACTAATGTCTTTCGCTCAAAGATTTGACTGAGCGTTGTGCCGAACCGATGTACTCACTGAGAGGACGAATGATTCGGTTGTTTGCCGTCTGTTCCATGATGTGAGCTGACCACCCAGTGGTTCTTGCCATCACAAAAATCGGAGTGAAAAAGTCAATTTCAAACCCCATCATATAATAAGCAGGGCCCGCAGGAAAATCCAAGTTTGGATAAATTTTCTTTTTGTCGACCATCACTTTTTCAAGAGCGTCGTACATTTTCATCCACTTAGGTTCATTTGTAACTTGCGCCATCACTTGCGCGTATTTTTTCATGGTTGGCACGCGTGAGTCGCCCGATTTGTAAACCCTGTGGCCAAAGCCCATGACTTTCTTTTTATTCGCTAAAGCATCGAGCATCCACTCAGTGGCTTTATCAGGATTCGCGATTTCGATCATCATGTGCATGACCATCTCGTTGGCGCCGCCGTGAAGAGGGCCTTTGAGAGCGCCGATACCGCCCACAGTCGCAGAGTAGATATCAGATTGCGTGCTGCTGATCACTCGTGAAGTGAAGGTTGAGGCATTGAAGCTGTGCTCTGCATAGAGAATCAAAGACACATCAAAAGCCTTAACGATTTCTTTTTGCGGAACTTTTCCGAAGCACATATGAAAAAAGTTTTCAGCGATCGACAAATTTTTGTCGGGAGCAATAACATCCAAACCTTTTTTATTGCGATAATCAGCTGCAATCATTGTTGGAATTTTTGCAAGCAAGCGGATGGCTTTATCCATCTTTGTTGCAGGAGTTGCATCCCAAATTCTTTCGTCTTCGCAACCTAAAAAGCTCACACCTGTGCGGATTGAGTCCATCGGGTGACATTTTTTAGGAAGAGCACGCACCACCTGCATATTACCAGGAGTGATATCGCGGTAGCTTTTTTCGAGTTTGCTGAATTGCTCCAGCTGAGTTTTATTTGGAAGTTCGCCATTGTACATCAAGTACGCGACCTCTTCAAAACTGCAGTTTTCAGCAAGATCTTGAACTGGGTAACCACGGTAGATCAAAGAGTTTGTATCGGCATTGACCTTAGACACACTTGAAGTGTCCATAACGACGCCTTCGAGGCCTTTTTTGACATTCATTTTATCTGGTTCTGCGACGTAATCTGGATTGATATATGTTTGATCAGCCATTAGTTCCTCATTTCAATTTGCAGTTAAAATTACGGTTTAATTTTAAAGTTAAAAATGTTTTGGTCGAATGAATTGTATTCTTCGTAACGAGTCAGTTCATAAAGCTCTTTGCGGTGTTGCATGCGATCTAAAATCTTTTCTTGAGAGCCCTCTTGCAAAATATGCTTAAGCCCCTCCTCTTGAGCCTTCATCGCCAAACGCAAGGTCGTCACTGGGTAGATCACAATGTTGTAGCCTAAATCCTCGAGAGTCTTGATCGACAACAGTTTTGATTTTCCAAACTCCGTCATATTGGCCAAAAGCGGAGCCTTGATGGCTTTACGAAAAGTTTCGAACTCTTTTTCGTTTTCGAGAGCCTCGGTGAAAATCACATCAGCTCCTGCATCGATGTATGCCTTTGCACGCTCGATGGCCTTATCAAGGCCCTCGCTGGCTCTGGCATCAGTGCGCGCGATGATCACAAAATTTTCATCGAGCTTGCGCTGGCTTGAAGCCGCCTTGATTTTTTGTAACATCTCGTCTGTGCCCACAAGCTTTTTGCCATCAAGGTGACCGCAGCGCTTGGGGTTCTCTTGATCCTCAAGATGGCATCCAGAAAGACC
>CANCBY010000285.1 GCA_947374445.1 Pseudobdellovibrionaceae bacterium | reverse complement strand
GTCAGGCTTCTCTAATGATTCTAGGGGCGATTCGGTTGGCATTGGATCAATTATCTATATGATTCGAGAAAAGGATGGCGATCTTTCCAAATTCAATCTAGCTCGGGACAAAAAGAGATTTGCGACAGAGTTTAGCCAATTCGACAATGAAAAAATGGTTGGTGCGCGAGTAGAAAATGGAGCATTCATTTTTGATCGAAAAGACGATGTAGTCGAATCAATTAATAATCATGGATTTTTCTATTTGGTCGAGGGCTCTGGCGACTGCATGGGAAAATTTATTCACGACCCATCTATATCTGAAGCGGACTTCATCCTGTTTGCGCAAAAAAAGTTAAGTGCCGATTTAGCTCCGTTGAAATTGAGGACCGTAGTGAATGGGAAAACAGCATATACCCCTGCTTCAATTGTTTGGGTGGGCAGTAAAAACCGTCGTACTTTTAGCCGTATTCGATTTTCTCCTGAGGCAAAACCCGGCGAACTAAATATGTGGAGACCCTTGCAGATCGAACCAGTCGATCAACCCTGCGATGAGTTCTTACATATGATTTTAGAATCACTTTGCGCTGGGAACGTTGTGTTAAATGACTTTTTGCTCAAATGGTTTGCCCACCTTATTCAAAAGCCGGCTGAGAAAGTTGCCACCGTTCCGGTTTTATTTTCAGAGCATCAAGGTACGGGCAAAAATTTGCTTTGTGATGGGGTCATGAGACAGGTCTTGGGAAAAATGCATTTGAAAACAAATGACATGAACGAACTAGCGGCGAGATTCAATAGCAATCTGGCCTATAAACTATTGAGTTTTATTGACGAAGTTTCGTGGAACCAAAGCTCAAAGGCAATCTCTGCAATCAATGGGCTCACCGGATCAGATGTTATGAGCGTTGAATACAAGCATGGCGCAAGAGTGGTTGTCGAAAACTACAGTCGATACATTCTGGCGACTAATCAAGAAACGGCTTTGCCTATTGGGAAAGGAAATCGTCGTTTTGTTTTTATCGAGGGGTCAAAAAAATATGCAAATGACGAACACTTTTTTGCGCCGATCATTAAAAAAGTTCGTACTGGTGAAACGGCGGCAGCGTTTTTAGATCATTTGCAAAAAATGGACATTACCTCGTTTAATCCCAACCGTATTCCCGACCAAAAGAATCTTGGCATCCAAACCAAGCTCAAGACCATGGGTAATGTTGCAAAGTATTGGTACGATGTCTTTTTTAATGAACCACGGCGGATTTTTATTGAAAGCAAAGGTCTCGCAACAGATTTGGCCTACGAAAAATATCTTCTATTTGTAAAGAGCCACTCAAAAGACAATCACGCTGATTTTTGGGCGCAAACAAAACGAATCATTCCTGTGTTACAAAATACTCCGCTTGTGCAACACAGAATTCCGAGCACGGATGGAAAATTCAGAGCCTATGACCTAACACCTACGGAGGTTGCTAAGAGCTTTTGCCTCGGTATTCAGTCTGACGAGCCAACGGATTTTAAATCTGAAGACTATTTTATCGAAGCCCATCCGCCCCGCGCACCCGAGTCCTCGGTCCTTTATGAGCTGTGATTTGGCCGTACCATGTCTCTAACCCTTATTTTTTATAGGTAAAATTATGAAAGAAAGAATAGCTATTAGAAATAAACCACTAGGCACCGTGGGACGCGAGACAGGTTTTGACTTTCTTGACGGGAGGGGTCAAAAACAGGTCGGCGATCCCGCATTTGAGCGGGTAAGCCCGAGTTCTTTGAAAACTGAAGAGTGGATGACGACCGAAGAGGCGGCAGATTTTTTACGAGTTTCCGCCGCCTCACTCTTGAATTTGTCGAGCAATGGGAAAATCCCATATTACAAATTTCAGAGAAGAAATCGGTATTTGAAATCGGACCTATTGAGTCTGCTTCTTTCTACCAAGAAAGGAGCATTCAATGGGAGTTAAATTTGAACCCAAGACCAACAAGTGGAAAGCGTTTTTCAGTAAACGGCACCCGATCACGAATCAGCCGAGGAGCTTAAAACGAATCGGCTTAAATTCAAAAGCAGAGGCTTTAAGAATGGAACGACAACTAATCATTCAGCTTGAGCAAGTCTTTGTAGAACAGTCGGTTCCCACGTGGCCTAAAATGGTGACGGAATATTTTGAGTCAAAACGGATGTGCGACTGGACGGAAAAGACTTTGCAAAATGCGAAGCTGTGTCTTGAAGCTCATACTTTCGACAAATGGAAATTTCGCCGGGTTGATTCTATTTCAGCCCAGGATATTAAATCATTGCTGGTCGAAAGAGTTGGAAGCCGATCAACTGGAACCAAGCAAAGCTTGTTGAAGTTTATAAGGGGAGCATTTCAGTTCGCTGTCGAGAAGCGATACCTATCTGCGAACCCTGCTCCCAATATTAGATTCAAGTGTGGTGATAAGCTTCCGAAGGTCTTAACCGAGCCCCAAGCAAAGTATCTTTTAGAAAAGGCGCGAGAGCTAAATTCGGAATGGTATTATCATTGGGCATTGGCACTTTACACTGGGATGAGAAATGGCGAACAGTACGCACTTTCTTGGGATAAAGTGAACTTTGATAACCGAACAATTTTAGTTGATACGGGTTGGAACAAAGTTGATGGCTTCAAATCAACTAAATCGGGGGACGACCGAATGGTTGAGATTGCCCCGAATCTTTTGTTGATTCTGAAAGAGTTAAAGTTGAAACAATTCGATTCGCATTTTGTTCTGCCAAGGTCACGCAACTGGGATAAAGGCGAACAAGCCAGGATGTTGGGGTATTTTTTAGAGGGCATTGGCCTTCCAAAGGTGAAATATCACGACCTTCGAGCAACCTGGGCCACGATAATGATGAGCAACGGGATTGAGCCCATCAAAGTCATGAGCATGGGTGGATGGAAGTCTCTTTCGCGGCTGCAAATCTACGTGCGCAAAGCCGGACTCAATGTGCGGGGCATAACGGATAATCTCAATATCCATGACCCTTGCAAAACCGGCGGCGAACTTGTAGTTTTGAGGTCAATGTAGTCGCTTGTAGTTCGCATGGGGCGAATCACAGCAATTTCAAAGGTTTAGATGGCATTCCGCCGCCTGAGCCATTTTATTTTTCAAACTTGCGAAACCTCTGGAAACTCCAGGGGTTTTTGTGCTTCTGAGGTCTGGCGATTTCTGCCGGAGTAACCATTGGGAACCAAGCCA
>CANCBY010000284.1 GCA_947374445.1 Pseudobdellovibrionaceae bacterium | reverse complement strand
AGGAACTTGCCGTCTTCGTACCACTGACGTCCCATCTCGGCACCGCCACGAATATGAGCCAGAGCATGCACAAAGCCACGATCGACTAAGCGAAAGGTATCTCGGTAAGTCGGAAATGAGTCTGGAATACTATGGCCGTAAGATCCATAGCCATAAAGATAGGTCGGATTTTTTCCGTTGAGCTTTGTACCCTTCAGGCAAGTGATAACCAGCGGAATTTTTGCGCCATCATGGCCCTTGACCCAAATGCGTTTGCACTCGTAGCGACTTGCCTTGTGGCCTTTGACCTCGACGACCTTTAGAGTTTTCGGAGCGCGAGTGCGCATATTATAATCAATGACACTTGAAGGAGTGATCGGCGACGAATACGAAAGGCGCAAAGTCTCTGTCGCAAACTCATGATTGTCTGAATGCACAGAAACATTGTAGGCAGCATCTTTAAATTTGATCAGATGATTTTTATTGGTCTCAAGGTCCCAGACCCGAATTTGTGGAAGACCGTTTTGTCTTTCGTGCAAAATCATATATCGCTGGGTGTAACCAGCTCCACTTAAAATGATTTTTGAATTGTGTGGAACCACCTGCTGCCAATACTTGCGGCCGGTATGAACCAGGCCCACCTTCATCACGCGAAAGTTCAAGGCTTTATAGTTTGTGTGTATCCAAAAATAATCGCCTTGATGATCAACTTCGTACTCAATTCCCTCTTTGCGAGGCTCAATGCATCGAATAGCAAGAGAAGGATTATGGGCATCTAAAAACCAAACTTCAGAGGTTATCTTTCCGTGACTGCCAATAAAAATAAAATTGCTAGAAGCAGATTTTGAAAGTCCTACAAATTGCTGTGAGTCTTTTTCTTCGAAAACGATTTGGTCTTTTTTGGGATCAGTTCCAAGAACGTGTTTTTGAACTCGGTATGGCCTGAGATTTTTATCGAGAACCGTGTAGAAGAAAGTTTTATTGTCATTGGCAAAAATGGCAGACCCATTGCTATTTTTGATTTGATCTTTGAGCATGCGACCAGTCTTTAAATCTTTGAAATGGATCGTGTAGCGCTCAGAACCATCAAAGTCCGCAGAGTAAGATAAAATATTATGATCAGGGCTCACCTGAACATGGCTCACTTGCGAGTATTTTTTGCCTTTGGCGATCACATTTCCATCGAGTAAAACTTGATCACGGCCATTACCTGATTTTGGTTTTCGTAGCTCGATCGCGTACTGCTGACCTTTTTTAAATTTACGGTAGTAAAGCCATTCCCCATGCGGAGCTGGAACCGAAGAATCATCTTCTTTGATCCGAGAGCGCATTTCCTTGGTCAGCTTTGTCTTCAGCTTCTTGAGAGGCTTGAGCTGATTTTCAAAGTAAGCATTCTCAGCCCTGAGATACTTCATGGTCTCAGGGTTTTCTTTTTCACGAAGCCAGAAGAAGTCATCCACCCGGACGTCGCCATGCTTGACGAGTTTTTTTGGATGTTTAGGGGCCACTGGAACAGTTGGAGCAGAATTTTTACTATTTTTTTTCATATCTCGAAATGCTACCCGCCTTGCCATCCTAATGACAAGAGCGGAGCAGATGAGATTTTAAAAAAACTAAACGTAAGCGCCGGTTTTGATCTTTTCGAGAATCAGTTTTTCGGTCTTGATTGGATCTTTAGGATCTACCGAGAAGAAAGACTGTTGCTCGCAACGGATCTTCTCTTTCAAAAGCCAGCGTAAAATATCTGAAAGACCTTTGTTCTTTTTATCCAAAAAGAAGGGGTCATTCTCAAGAGCATCTTTGGCTTTTTTCAAAGCTCGGGCCTCGGCCGGATCGCTCTCTTTGACTTTGTAATGAGGAAGTTCATATTTTTTTACATCTTCAGGCAACACACCTAAAAATCTTACGTTCGGCGCCGAGAAGTCAGCATTTCGAATCAATGAGGCGGCTGAACCCGCTTTTAAAGTCCGAAAGATATTTTGCAAAGTGTAGGCGTCGAGATCTCCGAAAAAATACATCGGCACATCAAGCTCATCCTGGATCAGCTTGCACCAACCGCGAACTCCATTTGATGGAACCCCTTGAGCACCCATCAAAATACAGTTGTTACGCTTAGTAAAACCCATCGCTTGCAAAGTATTGGCAGTACCTTCGGACTCGACAACCAGGCAAAAATCGATTTTCTTTTTAGCGCGCAATTTCAATGATTGTGGCTTGTTCTTCGGCTGAAAGGGCGAAGTTCCAAGAGTCGAAAGATCGACCTGGGCTTTTTCGCCATCAGGCATGACTTCGTTCACAATCAATTGTTGAGAGTAAGTCTGCCCGCCGCGATCATTGGCAAAGCAGTTCAGCTCTTCACGATAAACTTCGAGCATGTCGCCGATAAAATCGATGATGGCATCAGATTCACCCTGATCCTCAAAGTCTAAAGCGCGGAACTTACCGTCACCTTTGATCAAACCTTTACAGATGTAGTACAACTCACGCTTGGTATTGACAGAGCCGATATCTAAATTTCGAAGCAAGATCTCGAGCATAAAAACAACGCGAGCTAATTTTTGCACAGAAGACACATTGAGCTCTGTGCGCACGCGCTTATCACCAGGAGTTAAGTATCCAACTTTTGAATTGTAAAATGAATTGTCCAGAGAAGCTTTTACAGCCTCAAGCACAGGACGTTTGCTCTTTTCAAGATCCGAAAGCATTTGTTCTGCCAAACGCTTAGCTTCTTTAGGGATATCAATTTTCAGTTCGCGAACACTGATCATTTTTGCCATACATCAACTCATCTCTTTTTAAATACTTTTTATAACTCTAACGTCTCAACTACTTCGTCGGCTTACTTCTTTTTTTTAGTCGCAGTCGGCAGCGGAGCTTTTTTTGCCGTTGTTTTCTCTGCGGGTTTTGCTGCACTTTTGACCGTGCCCTGTTTTTTAGTTGAAACCGGTTCATCCGAATCAGAGTCTTCGAAATCAGCCTCACTATGAGAGGCCGGAACATCGTCGTCATCTTCATCAGCTAAGCCCATTTTTTTACGATCTTTGGTCTTTTGCGCCGCAAGTTTTGTTGAAGCTTCTTCTAAGTGAGCGATAGCCGCCTCTGAATCACGGCCCAAAAGCTTTTTTAGGCCCTCTTCGGCTCTCTTTTTTCGATCATTTGAAGATTTAGTGATTCGCACCAAGGCATCGACCAAGATCGGACCAAACTGTTC
>CANCBY010000283.1 GCA_947374445.1 Pseudobdellovibrionaceae bacterium | reverse complement strand
GCATGCTGCTCTCCAAGAACCAGCACTCCCCCGGGCTGCAAACGCGCCACGGTTCGCTCTAATGAAGACATCTCTCCGGTTCGGCCATCGATCAAATGCTGAGTTTGAGCATGGGCGCAGGCACTGGTCAGAAGAAATAACGTAATCGTTGTTTTTATGAATTGCAGTCGTCTCATCTTTTTGCTATCCCCTTAGGTTCGTTTCTACTTAAGAGGTATCGCATGGCAAAGAAAAGCGGAAGAATTATTGTGACTTTAGAGTGCACTGAGGCTCGCGCAGCAGGCAAACCTGTGTCACGGTACACAACCACTAAAAACAAAACTAAAACTCCAGCTCGTATGGAAATGAAAAAGTACAATCCCAATATGAAGAAGCACACTCTTCATAGAGAGACTAAGTAGTTCAAACACCTGAATGACCTCCGGGCCATTCTGGCTCGGTGAGGGATTATGATACTGACAGACCAGCAGATTCTTCAGTCCATGGAGATTGGCGAAATCAAAGTTGAGCCTTATCGCCATGAGTGCTTGGGTTCTAATTCATATGACGTACATCTTGGCAAAACTCTAGCCCTCTACGTTGATAATGTTCTTGATGCTCGAAAGCACAACCAAATCAAAACTTTTGAAATCCCTCCAGAAGGCTTCGTTCTTGAGCCCTCTCAGTTTTATTTGGGAGTGACTGAAGAATACACCGAAACAAAGGCCCATGTTCCATTCCTCGAAGGAAAGTCCTCGGTCGGTCGTCTTGGCATTGATATCCATGCCACTGCAGGCAAAGGGGATATCGGTTTTTGTAACTATTGGACTCTTGAAATTTCAGTCAAACAGCCTGTGAGAGTTTATGCAGGAATGCCTATTGGCCAATTGATTTACTTCAAAGTCGATGGCGACCTCATCACACCCTATGACCAAAAAAAATCAGCCAAATACAACCAAAAGACCGCGCTCCCTGTCGAGAGCATGATGTGGAAAAATAAGTTTTAATTATTACTTTCCAAGAGTCTCTGTCTCGGTAGCAAGTTTCGTTTTCGTCACACCAGACTTATCTGCAATGGCTTCAGATATAAAACCAAGAATTGAAGCTAGCAACGCTCGGTCTGCTTTTATGTTCCATTTTTCTGGAAAATTAATATACGAAAGAAATGAAATCTTCTCCCAAGTGGACTCCGGTGGTCGGCCTTTTTCCATGATCCAAGCGAGCAAACCACGTAACGACTTTTCGTCCTTAAAGCCACTCACATCGATCAAGGTTTTTCTCAAAACAGGATAAGCATCTACAGCTTCAACCGTATCTAAAATTCCGTCTTTAGGTTTTGTCTGGCCGTCAGCACCTACATGCACTCTATCAAATCTCTGAACAATGGTTTCAATGTATTGCATAACGTGAGGAACGAGCGACGTAAACTGCATTGAAACAATCCCACGCTTTTCGACAGAGTAGCCGGCCGCCTTCAGCATATTTAGAATCATCATATCGAAAGAACCATTGCAATCGGCCACATAAGCAGTGACGTCACCGCTCTTCAGAGGAGCCACTTCTGATCCCATCGATTTTACCATCGATGCATCGGTCAACCACGGCTTTTCTGTGAGCAATTCGCAGCGAGGAAGTTTCAACATAAAAGCTTTCATGGACGGCATCGAAGCAAAAATTGAACCCATCTCGCGAGCATAAGTATCTGCAAAGCATTTGATCGAAATCTTATCATTGTTAGGTGCTCCCCTCGCTATAACGGGGCAACCACCCGGGTTGGCTTGAAGTTTTTCGCGAGCAAAATGATCTAACTTTAAGCCCGAAATAATATCTAAAACTAAATCAGAAAACTCCACAAAATTGGCTAAATCATCTCCGTCTGATCGTGGAGTAAAGAGCCCCGCCTCTCTGAATCTAGAATTTGCAAAAGTTGTATTTGACTCATCAAGCAAGCCCAACGACACAGCGATCGGCCGAATATCTGAAAACAACTGATTCGCTTCTACTAGGTTCACACCACTGTATTTTTTTATGCGTTCAAGCTCTTGAGCATAGGATCGAATAACAACACGAGAAATAATCCGCGTAAAGTTAACGGTGTCCGTCCCTGTGATTGTGTATGGAGCTGGATCTTGCCAAATAGCCAAACGACCAAGTCCATCGAAAGACCGCGACTGTGGCGAAGAATAAATCGTGATCAATTCAGCCAACCCCACATCATAAGGCTGGGCCTTGAGACTTTCTAAAATTTTAGAACCCTCAACAGCTTGACCTGGCTGATAGTTTTTATAAAAGGCCTCTAAAAAGCGTTGATTCGAGTTCCAAAGATTAAACTCCTCTTTGACAACAGAAGTACTTTCAAGACCAAGCCCTTGCGGAGCGCCCCCCGTCAAACGAATCTCTGGATGCACAAGTATTTTCTGCAGAACCACTCGGATCAAACTATTCAGAGTTGGAACAGGTAAAATATCTGGCAAAAGTTTGGCTTGGCCCAAAGCCGATGTGAGTTTATCAAAGTCTTTAAATGAAATCAGCTGGCCAGGTTTTTTAGTAATCAATGAATTAATACTATTGAGCGCATCGGTGACAAAAGATGAAAATGAATCCAACCCATGCCCATGGGACCAAGAGATCTCTTCAGGCATCAAGAAATAATAATATTGCAAATAGCGCCCATAGAACTGTCCTGCCGTGACCAAGAACTGAGTCCACTGCCCTTTTTCAATAACTGTTTTTTCATCAGAAAATAAAATCTGCCGAGCCGTAGTTAAAATCGGCAAGTAGCGCTTCACAGAATCAACGGCAAACAAGGTTGGAGTTCCAGGTGGGTAGAGTTTTTCAAACTCACTCACCAAAGTCAGAATATCCTTTAAATCGTAGCCACTTTCAATTATTCCGCCGAGAGACTTGGCAATATCTAATAGAGCGCTGTCGCTGGCCTTAAAAAGACGACTAGCATCTTCGTAAGGTGTCAGAAACGGCTGCCAACTAAGCCCATACACATTGGAATAAACCAAGATTTTTTCAGTCACAGCTCTGAAAACTTCAACTTTGCCGCGAGCACGTTGAAAATCAAGCGGTGTAAAGTTGTCTAAACTTCCGCCAAACAGCAGACTCTTGATTTTCATCACTTCGACCAAAAATGGATCCGAGACTTTTACTCCAGGAAAAAACTGCCCGAGAGCTTTAAATACCTCAAGAAGCTCTGCTCTCGT
>CANCBY010000282.1 GCA_947374445.1 Pseudobdellovibrionaceae bacterium | reverse complement strand
GGCTCGTTTTCAAAAAACCAAATTTTTTGGTATTTACCTTGAGGTATTTGCAAAAACCAATTTTTTTTGAAATCGCCATCATCCATGGTCTGTGTGGGTTTGAGCTCGAGCCGAGCGTTAATGTCATTGAGCGGAAAGTCCCATTTCTTGAGAACTTCCTTGGTGCCATCGAACATTCGTGGGCGGTCTCTGCCGGTCAAATAAACAATTTCAGCGCCGGCATCAATGACCGCTTGAGTAAATTGTACGGCGCCTTCAAAGGGGCGATCAAAATGCAAATAGGGGCCAGAAAAAAAACTTTCGAGCCAAAATTTTTTAATGCAAAGGTGAAAATCTTCAGATTGAAGTTCTATCCCAACTCTCGACATAGCATTAGCGATTCCCCAGTCAGATCTTTGCATTTTAATCTTTTTAAGAGCCTGTACTTCTTCGGGAAAATATTTTTTATTTTCTGCCACTTCGCAAAAATTATGAATTATTTTTTCAAGACGTGGGCTGACGTCAAAGAGTGTTGAGTCTAAATCAAAAACGACGAGAGATTTTTTTTTGTCTTGAGCGATGGCGTGAATATTGACTAGTATTTGATTCAGAGGGTTTTTGGGTGTTTTTTTAGATTTTTTCGCCGCCGGTCTCATCTGATTGATCATGCGAAAAACTCAATTGAAATGCAAAGGTATACGTAAAAGCAAACGCCTAAACTGTTAGGCCCAGTCGGTTGGAAGGATCTAGATATTCGCAAGAGTCTCGCGCACCCAGTTTTAGAAATTCGAAATCTTAAAAAGACCTATCCAAATGGAAGTCAAGCTCTGCGAGGAGTTGATCTCACGGTCTATTCAGGTGAGTTTTTGGTGATTATCGGCTTATCTGGGTCGGGTAAAACAACCCTGCTTAAATGCCTGAATCGTTTGGTCGATCCGAGCGAAGGCGAAATCTATTTTGAAGGGCAAGATACAGCAAAGATTCAGGGCACAGATGTGGCCCGCTTACGCCAGCAAGTGGCCATGATATTCCAAGGCTTCAATTTGATTTCTAGATTTACGGCATTTAAAAATGTCATTATGGGTCGCTTGGCTTTTGTTGGGACAATGAAAAGTATTTTTGGATTTTTTTCTGCCACAGACAAAGAACTCGTCCTCCGGCATTTAGCAACTGTGGGACTAGAAAATAAAAAAAATTTTCGAGTCGATCAAATGTCGGGCGGTGAGCAACAGAGAGTGGCTATTGCAAGGGCTTTGGCTCAAGAGCCTAAAGTCTTGCTGGCAGACGAGCCGGTGGCTTCTCTTGATCCAGCTATTTCTCATGAAGTGATGTCTTATTTGAAAAAGATCAATACTGAGCTTGGTATCACAGTCATTTGTAATCTTCACTTTCTGAGCCTGGTTCGAGAATATGCAACGAGAGTTGTGGCCCTCAATGATGGGCTCGTCGTTTTTGATGGCACTCCCGCTGATATCAACGATGAGTGGATTGAAAAAATTTATGGATCCGTAGGTAAAGAGGTTCAGATAAGATGAACAGATCATTTTCTCTAAAAGCTTCGTTATTTGATAGTCTTTTGCTGACATATATTTTGGTCGCACCCGTTCTCTTTTTTATTTCATCAAACAATGAGTCGGCACAAATTCAGGCTCTTGGTTTTTGGCCATGGGCTGTTTTAGTTTTTCTGATTTCACTTATTGGCTCGTTTTTTATTCAGCGTTTTGGCGGTAGAACATTAGGTGCTCTCATTTACTCGCGGCAGCAGTTTCGTTTGAGTGGTATTTGGTCACTTTATTTATGGGCTTGGCAGGCGGGTTCTTTTTTTGCAATCACGTTGATTTTAGGTCTTATTGCCACTCGGTTTTCACTTTATGAACTTTTTGATCAAGAGGGATTTCGTGGAGCAATGAGGCTTTTTGCGGGCTTGCTCCATCCCAACCTTAGTGTGCTGCCAAGAGCGATAATTCATATTGTTGAAACAGTTTTTATCGCATTCTTAGCAACTTTTTTAGCGCTGCCTCTTTCGTTTGCGCTTTCCTTCTTGGGCGCCAAAAATCTTTTTAAAAGTGCTTCAGGACGTTCGATCTACATTGTAATTCGTGTTTTTTTAAATATTGTTCGCTCTATAGAAGCTTTGATCTGGGCGATTATTTTTTCGGTGTGGGTGGGCATCGGTCCATTTGCGGGGATGTTGGCGCTCATGGTCCACTCGATAGCTTCGCTGACCAAGCAGTTTTCAGAAATCATAGAAGGCGTTGAGCGCGGTCCAATTGAGGGAATTGAGTCGACCGGAGCTCATCCCATTCAAATTGTTTGGTTTGGGATAGTTCCGCAAGTGATTCTTCCGTTTGTATCATTTTCGATTTACCGTTGGGATATCAATGTCAGAATGGCCACGGTGATCGGCCTTGTCGGCGGCGGTGGAATTGGTACTATGCTGATTCAATATCAAGGACAAGCGATGTGGTCTGAAGTTGGCTGTATTGTTTTTGCAATAGTTTTTGTTGTTTGGATGATGGATTCAATTTCGGCACAAATTAGAGAGGCCCTTAAATAATGGCACACACATATAATGTTCTTATTCGCGAGGCTTATTTAGATACTTATGGTCATGTGAACAATGCGGCCTATCTTGAGATTTACGAAGAGGCGCGCTGGGATTTAGTAACACCTCATGGGTTTGGTCTGAATGACGTGAAGCGGTTGGGCTATGGTCCAGTGATTCTCGAAATCAACCTCAAGTTTCTCAAAGAGATCCATCTCCGTGAAACAATTAAAATTGTGACTACGTTAGAGTCGCAACAGGGCAAGATCAGCAAGGTAAAACAGCAGATGCTCAAAGAGAGCGGTGTTGTTGCGAGTGAAGCACTGATAACTTTTGGCTTGTTCGATCTAAAGGCCCGAAAATTAATTGAACCTACTCCAGAGTGGATTGCTGCGATTTCAGCTTAGCACGCAACATAAGATTTTTTGTCACTGGGGTCCTTCCTGGACTTGGGCCCCGCGTCCTTTTCTCCGATAAAGACAAGTGCACAACTATTTAAAGAGCTCATCTCTGCTGGCTATTTTTTGTTTTTTTTCTGTGCTGGGACAATCCGTATTTGCGGAACAAGTTTCAATCGTCGCCGGATCTAATGAACGAGTTACAATTTATAAAAGGTATGGACTTGATTATGTGCGCTGTATGCCCCAAGTAGCAAAAGCTACAGGGTGTATC
>CANCBY010000281.1 GCA_947374445.1 Pseudobdellovibrionaceae bacterium | reverse complement strand
TCTGGCTTTTGAGTGGAAACATGTCTTGGGCGGGCGCTCGATCTCGCCATATACGACTTTGGGCTATGCTCATTGGTTTAACTCCAACAGCAAAGGCGGAACTATTGAAAAAACCACGCCAAGTATTTTGGGATCTCGTTTCTTGAGTTCCGAAGAAAAGTCGACAGGAGTTTTTGCCAAAGAATTTATAATTCCGTCAGTGGGGCTTCAGTATAATCAGCTTGTGGGCCCGTCGGTTGGCACCAGTTTTTTTGCTGAAGTTGTTATATTGATGGAAGCCTCTGACCTAACTCCCGTTCCTACGGGGGCAATCGGGGCTCTTTACTACTTCTAGACTGCCGCGAAAGCAGCATGAGAAAGTAGCAAAAAAAAACCCTCAGCTTTAGACCGAGGGTTTTAAAGATCCTATTAAGGATAAAAACTATTTCTTTTTAGCAGCTTTCTTAGTCGCTTTTTTAGCTACTTTTTTAGTTGCTTTCTTAGCTGCTTTTTTTGTCGCTTTTTTCTTTGCCATGGTGTCCTCCTGTAAAGGTACTGCAAATGTGTTGTTGTTTGCTTCTTGTTTAAATTGTTACGAACTTGACTTTTGACGTCAATAAAAAATTTCAAATAAATCAAATTTAATGTGATTGCAGTCCATTGAGTTCATCGGAGTTCATCATTTGCACAACATTCAATGAAATAGGAGTGTGTGATGGTTTGGTGTTTTGTGTATTCATTTTTCGGACTGCTCATTGGTTTTCGGACGATTGATTTTTTAAGAACTCATCAAATTTACGAGTCGCGATTTCAACTGCGGCTGAATTTGTTGATCGTGATCTTTGTTTTTGCATCAGAAAAAGTATTTAGCGGTCACCTAAGCTTGCAAATAGTGGTTCTTATGCTGCTTTGGTTCTTGCCAGCGATTGCTTTGGCCGCTCAAGAAAGACGCCGCCGCTTTGATTTTGAAAAAAACATTTTATCTTATTTGGATTCTATCTTGATCTCGTTGCAAGTCGGACGGTCCTTCCGAGAAGCAGTGTCTGACTTGGTTGCAAGCCAAGTGGGTCCAGGGCGTTTTTATTTGCATGAGCTAAATAGCCTGCTGCAGTTCTCAAATAATGAAAGAGCGAAATCAAAAAGTACGTTGTTTGAAGAGGTTCTTCATGAGTTTTTGAGCTTCAACCGAAGCTCGCATCGGGTTTATGATCAGGTAAAGGCCCTTCGCAGAAAGATAGGAACTTGCCAGGCGTTTCAGAAAAAGTCAGGACAAGTAACCTTGCAGGTTCGTGCTCAGTCGTTAATTTTAGTAATTCTATTTTTGGCGTTATTTTTCTATACACTGCTAAGTTTTGATTTTCACAAAACACAAAAAATTTTAGCCGTAGCGGCAGTCATGTTTATTGTGGGCACTTGGGCAAATTTTAAAATTCCTCGGAGATTCAAATGGAAAGTATAGCACCGCCATTAAAACTGATCTTGGCACTACGGTCTGGACTTGAGAGGGGCGAAAGCGTTCGCTCAAGTGCTCAAAAATATATAGCTACCGAAGATGATGAGCTGTCTCGACTCGTCGCGACTTGGATGCTGTTAAAAAACCAAGGAAGCCCAACGGACGTTTTGTTTGCCTCGCTTAAGAGCCCCCATCGAAGAGCAGTTCTGATGATGGTGGAGCGAGGTCTTGCCGGCGAAACCATCTATCCAACATTGAGCCGCCTTGAAGAAGAGGTTATTGCAGCTACAAACTCTGAATTAGAAGAGTTTGTGGCTTTGCTTCCAATCAAAATGCTTATTCCTTTGCTGTTTTTTCAGTTTCCGGCATTTTTGTTGTTACTCTTTGGCCCTTTGTTGCTTCAGTTCTTGGAACAGGTTTGAGATCAACTGACATTTGTTATCTCAACCCGTTCTGATTAGTAAAATTGTTGAAACTCCCCCTTGGCTTTGATTTTATGTGGGGGAGGTGAAAAATGAAAAAGTCGAACACCAAAAATTCCATGCAAAACCCGATTCAGGTCACAATCCCAGGCAACATCCAGAATACTACCAAAAACTCAGACCAGCTGGTTCAGCTTATTGATGAGCTTATGAAAGATCAGCCCAATCAGTCTTTAGTTCGTAAAATGTTGCTTGTGCAGGGAATTCCTTACTCGACTGACCCAAGAACACAAATGGGGACCGTTTTAAGCTTGATGGATCAAGGACTCGGTGCCAGAAGAGTGCGTAAAAGTGAGAGTGAATTATGAAAAATGTTTTTGAAAATATCCTAGATGCTATTGGCAATACACCCGTCGTAAAGTTGGAGAGAATTGCACCGAATTCGAAGCATACTTTTTGGGCCAAACTTGAATACTTTAATCCTGGCGGGAGTGTTAAAGATAGAATCGGGATTGCTATTATTGATGAGGCCGAAAAGCGTGGTGATCTTAAGCCGGGCGGCACAATTATCGAAGCGACGTCTGGTAATACAGGACTTGGTCTTGCGATGGTGGCGGCTGTCCGTGGTTATAAGACTATTTTTGTAATGCCAGATAAAATTTCCGAAGAAAAACGCGCAATTTTGCGTGCCTATGGCGCGAAGGTTGTCATAACTCCAACGGCTGTTGAGCCTGAAGATCCACGAAGCTATCTTTCTGTTGCGGCCAAACTGGTTCAGATCACCGAAAATGCGTTTTATGCGAATCAATATCATAATGCTGACAATCCAGAAAAGCATTACCGCACAACGGGTCCTGAGATTTGGGAGCAAATGAAGGGCCGCTTGGATGTTTTTGTTGCGGGCGCTGGAACTGGCGGAACAATTTCAGGCGTAGGTAAATATCTTCACGAAAAAGATCCAAACATTAAAATCGTGCTAGCAGATCCTTATGGCAGCATTTTGCATGATGTGTTTTATTTTAAAAAGCCGATGACTCCTCCGCACTCTTATAAGGTTGAGGGTGTTGGTGAAGACATGCTTCCAGATAATGTGCATTTTGAAGTGATGAATGATGCTGTTCGTGTGGATGACAAGGCTTCGTTTTTGATGACTCGTGAACTGGTTTCAAAAGAAGGCCTTTGTGTTGGGCCTTCGGCGGCGATGGCTCTTGTTGCTGCGATTGAGTACTCTAAAAAGCTCGAAGAGCCCTCGAATATTCTTGTGATGTTTCCAGATAATGGTCGTGCTTACCTAAGCAAGGCGTTCAATGATGACTGGATGCGAGACAATGGCTTTTTACCATC
>CANCBY010000280.1 GCA_947374445.1 Pseudobdellovibrionaceae bacterium | reverse complement strand
CAATGACGTAAGGTATGAGTGCCACAGGTGATCTCCTTGATGGTAAAGGCTTGCCCCGAAAACCAATTTCAGGACCCTTTTTTATCGGCAAATGATTCAAAAGCCTGAATCGACAAATGACTGGTTGTGATACTTAATCTTAAAATTTTTAGTTCATTCCCAAAATAGAACTAAATGAGACTAGGCCGAACCTCAAAACCGATCTTTGGGCTCGACCAAAGGCCTTTTAATGAGCTGTCGAATTGCAGTGCATTAAATTCTTTCAAGTCCGAATTTGAAACACTCCCAAAGATCGTGCTAAAAACTTCATCATCTTGATCAAACCATCGAAGAAAGCAGGAACACAGCAATGAAACTCAATCTGATGAAACCAGGATCAGCTCAAGGCGCAACTCTTGTTGCATTTGCAAGCTCAACTAAAAAAGAAAAAACTGAAGTTGTAAAAATTCATCATGCAACTCTCGCAAAAAAACTTTCTGAATCTGTAGAAGATAAAACTATCACCGGAAAAGCCCAATCTGTGACTTTATTCCGAGACATTTCATTCGAAGGCTATCGACATGTTATTGTTATTGGTATCGGAGCTAAGGCCGAAGCTGAAAGCCTCAGAAAAATCGCTGCTGAAGTCAAAAAATGTTTAACTGCAGCCAAAATCAATGAGGCCGTAATTGATTTTGACGGACTGACTTCGAGCAAAAAAGACGCCCCAGATTTTGTTCAGGCTTTTGTTGAAGGAGCTCTTCTTGCGTCTTACGAATTCACTGAACTGAAATCAAAAAAGAGCGACAAGAATGATGTTAAGGAAATCACACTTCATCTTTGCTCAAAACTTGCTGCTGATGCCGCTGTAAAAAAAGCTTTCACTGAAGGCCAAATTCTTGGTGAATGCGTGAATTTTTCTCGTCGATTGGGAGATCTTCCGGGCAACATGATGACTCCGACTATCTTAGCGCAAGAAGCTGTTGCTGCCGCTAAAGGAACTGGAATCAAAGCCACAGTTTGGGATAAAGCTCGCATTAAAAAAGAAAAAATGGGCGGACTTTTGGGCGTCTCTCAAGGGTCAGACCAAGAGCCTCGCTTTATCGTTCTTGAATATAAGGGTGCAGCTGCAAGTAAAAAACCAGTTTGCTTTGTTGGCAAGGGCCTCACTTTTGATTGCGGCGGAATCAGCATCAAGCCATCAGCAGCAATGGAAGAAATGAAGTATGACATGTGCGGTGGCGCCAATGTGATTGGAGCCGTTATTGCGATGGCCAAACTTAAACTCAAAATCAATGTGATGGCAATTGTGCCTTCGACAGAAAACTTGGTGAACGGCTCGGCTACCAAGCCAGGTGATGTGCACTATGCTCGCAACGGAAAATCTTTCGAAGTGAACAATACAGACGCTGAGGGCCGACTGATTTTAGCAGACGCCCTTTGCTATGCTTCAGAACAAAAACCTCAAGCTATATTTGATGCGGCCACATTGACTGGTGCGATTATCATGGCTCTTGGCAACACTCACACCGGATATTTTACACGCGATAAATCTTTGAAAACTAAAATTGAAAGCGCCGCTGAGTCTTCAGGAGAGCTTGTTTGGAACATGCCTTTGACTGATTATCATGTGAATGACATCAAAGGAACTTTTGCTGATTTTTCAAATATCTCTTCAGGAAAAGGCGCAGGCTCAGCTACGGCTGCTGCATTCTTGGAACAATTTGTTGAAGAGGGAATTCCATGGGCTCACTTTGATATCGCTGGAACAGCTTGGGCTGTTGGCAATCGCTTGAACTACTGCCCAGCAAAAGGCGCCAGTGGTGCAATGATTCGCACATTTGTTGAGCTAGCAAAGCAGTACGTTTAAATTTGAATTGTATTTTTAAACTGATTTTCTAGATAAAAAATGACTTAAAAGGCCTCAGAAATACTGGGGCCTTTTTATTTCCACTGAAGCAAAACGGGGCCAGGCACATACTGTTTTAGCTCTTGAGGAGGAATAACAACTTCTTGCTTTTCGACGCCTTTTTCAACCTGACTTTCACTTGTAAAAAGTCGAACACTTTGCAGCTGCCAAGTGACAGGCCACTGATCTGAAACGTTGGCAAATCGCACAGAGATGGGCTTACCCTCTTGAAAATTAAACTCACCATCAGCTACTGGCTCGCCTAAAATTTTAGCCACCGGAATCCACAATGGACTGATTGAGTTCACGTCAGCTGACATTTCGCACTGACCTTCAACTTCCATTTTTGGCAGTTCACCGTTAGAGGCAGAACCGTCACCTACAAAGGTCATTGAGATTTTGCCATATTTTTGGCAAGCAAAAGTCTTTTGCCCATCTTCACCCTTGATCACGAAGTGCCCTAGTTCGACGCCGACACCGGCTTTTTCTCTAACGACTTTTGCTCCCGAAAGAAGCCTCATTTTTTGCGCTTTTGCTAGAGCAGATCCATCAAGCCCCGAAAAATCGTAGGTCCTTCGAATGGCTGCTGGATCCCTGGCAATATTTGATGTGGGTCGATTCGACCCACTTGTTAGTAGAGTTTTAAAATTTCCCTCGTTTGCAAAACGAGGACTGAGCACAGAAAAATAAATTCCAAGCCCAAAAAAAATAAAAATTGCGGGTAATCCATAACGAGCTCGCATATTAGCCCCCCAAATTTATTTTATCTCAAATCCTTAAAAGCGCGGAAACTGTCCCACTCAAATGCCAATAACTAGACTTAAGAGCATGGTGTATTGATGTATCCATTAAAAACGACACCCATTTCCTTGGCTTCGCTAGCAATAGCCAAAAGTCCAAGTCGAGCAGACCAGCCGTAAACATTTTCAAGCGGTGAGCCCTCGATACTGACGTTTAAATCAGAGACACAAAGGCGTTTATACACAGCCCCAGGGCTATTCAGACTTTCAGTCGAGTTTTTCTCGCCATGGGTGCGTAAAAAACCACCGCCCAACTCGCATCCCACCATATAAATAACAGGCTCTGCTGTGGCACCATCTGATTGAACACGAGAGGGAATTCCCTCTTGAATGATAACTTCTTCGACATCTTTGCCACCCTTGGCGGCCTTCATTTTTTTACGTGATTTATAGTTCCAATCTAAGACTTCTTTGCCGCTGCCAACTCGAATGACCGCAAGGCCATAAGTGCCAGAATTATTTTTTACAAAAACAAAGGGCTCTGAGTTGATGCCGCGCTTTTCGTAATCTAATTTTAGATCCGCAAT
>CANCBY010000279.1 GCA_947374445.1 Pseudobdellovibrionaceae bacterium | reverse complement strand
GGGACGCCGGTTTGCTTTCCAGGAATTAAGCTTGGCTGCGGATTAGTTCCAACTTCTGCAGCTTTTGTCGCCTGCGCTTGTTTTGAGACTTGGTTGATTTGACCGGTGGGGACATCTCCATAGAGCTTTTTGAGGAGGCTTGTCGGAATCTGAAAATTTCCAGTGGCAGTTGCTGGCTGGGCAACAAGCTCTGTCGAAATACTTTGCGCTGGTGATTTCGTCGAAAAGACTTCGCCATGATCGCTGATTGAACTTACGAACTTAGAGTTTTTAAATTCATTCAAAACTTTTAAAGATTTCATGCCGTTGAAGTCTTCTTCATTTTTAATGAACGCAAGCCCTTTGTAAGCAGCGGCATCTTCTTCGGCGATGGCTTGATAGTCGTACTTTGTATCAACTTTGAGTCCGTCTTTTGACTTCAGCATAACATACGAAAGAAAAGTCGAAAGAAAAGTTCCTTTGGGAAGGTCTTTGGCAATTTTTTCTACCTTGGCACCGTCTCTGACGGTAGCAACGATTTTACCTTTTTCAAACTTGGCATCGATTGTTTTTGTCGTTGCCCCAACGAGAGTCGTATATTGATAAGATATGGGCTTAAGATCTTCGCTTGCTAGGGCAGACAGGCTTTCGGTGATGCTTCCGCCAAGCTCGCCAGTTTTTAAGAAACTTGTTGAGATAAAATGTTTCTTTTTTGGATCAAATTCATAGCGATTAATGGCGTAACCAATATGAACACCCCCAGACATGACTTTCGAATATCCTTCGAAAAGAACGTCAGCCCTGACTGAGCTCGCAGTCAGGATGAAAAAAAAGGCCGTGACGTTAAACTTTAAACTGCGGACCATAGTCGAGTCTCCTGAGAAATTTTAGATTCTTTTAATTCTGTCGGTTTGTGCAATTTTAGTCAAAGATTTCAAAGACTAGAAGCCAGTCGAGTTTAAGTCTGAGTGCGCTCGCAAAAAGTTGATCGTTGCTTAGGCCATAAGTCAGAATGAGACTGTCATGTTGACGAAATATTTTGTGCGCAAAAAGACTATAGCAAATATAACGGATCAAAGAGGTCAGGCTGCGATTTTTATCGCACTGATTTTTCAGGTTCTTTTCGTTTTTTTTGCAATGGTGATCAACGTTGGCCTCTTGGTTCATCAAAAAATCAACCTGCAAAATGCAGTCGATTTAGGCGCTTACTACGGGGCTATGAAACAGGCCGAAAACTTAAATGCAATTGCCCATATGAATTACCAAATTCGTCAGGCCTGGAAGCTTTTGATATTTCGTTACCAGCAAATTGGGAGTGCCGGAGATGATAAAACTCATCCTTTTAATATCGTAACTAAAACTATAACCTATGAAAATGATGATAAAGAGTACCCAAGAGCCAATTTTTTTTGCTACGCCTACGATCCATTTGATCCTTACAGCACGGGTCAGACCTATTGCAATCGTGACCTCAAGGTCGATGTCGATTCAAGTCCAATACAACTCGGGGGAGCATCAAGTCTCTTTGGTAATCTCGGAGGATTTGCAAATTTTGACCAAGTGATAATTAATTTGTCACAGATATTAATTGGCAAAGCTATGACAGCTTGCGAGCAGATTTCGGGACTGAATTGGTTTGGATTAGCACGTTATATAACAGCCTATAAAATGGATTTAGCTAACCGAAAAAAATCAATTTATTTAGTGGCAAACGGAATGAGCAGAGACACCGACGATTTTTTAGATCTCGATGGTGACAAGGTACGAGATGGAATAGAAAAAACAATAAAGAAAAATCTCACACCTGAAAATAGAGCGAATTATGACTCGAGCAAATTCAAAATTTATAATTCTCTAGGGCATCCCAAATGCAAATCAATAGGCGCAGACTCGCCACCTCAATGGCTCGTTGAGACGAACATTTACCCCACATTTTATTTTGTCGATACTGATTGCAAGAATGGTAATAGTGCATCAGTGGGTTCCTATTTAAAGATAATAAATATGCCTGGAAAAGAACCAAACTATAAACAGGGCTATGAGGCCGCAATTACAGCTTTAAAGGATTACATTTATGAGCCAAAAGATGATGCGGGTCCTGCCGCTAAAATTTATAAATCGGCCTTAGGATTTGAAAAAGACCCTTGGTGTATGGCTTACGTAGAGGTCGAAGCAGAATCGACTCCAAATATACCATTTTCACCTTTGGGAAATGTAAAGATGAAAGCAAAGGCCTATGCAAAACCATTCGGAGGCAAGATAGGTCCCTGGTATGGCAAGTTTTGGCCCCGAGATGCAAGTCCTTCTCGATCGGATCATGCTATAGGAAATCGAATTGACTCTAAAGTTCCTGATAGAGTTGGCCCTGGTGAGGCCCCAGATTATAGCGCTGCTCAAATCGCAATGAATTTGCAGCCTAACTATAGCAGATACGTAGGCGACAATTTAGGAACACGTTCAATGTTGACAACGGCCCATTTTGGCAAAGCGATTCATAGTATGGGCCGCATTTCATACGCTTGGTGGGATCACCTTGTTAAAGAAGATCTTGAAGAGGGAACTAGTTCTGGTGATCCTTTGGCCTGGGATTCATTGGCAGATAAATCTGTGCCTATGAGAGATTTAGAAATAGCTGCAATTGCTCCCGACAATTTTGATTTAAACTACTATTCCGTAGAGCCAGATTTTTATCGCAATTATTTAACTCGATTGAATGCTCGACAAGACAAAGGCAAATTGGTTTTTCGGGGTGATCTTGGTTCGAGGCGAAAATCTCCAGATCCAAATCTTCTGAAATTTGGCGTGAAAGATCAAGTGGCCGTAGCGAATCGAACAACAAATCCACCTATAGATGCTCCTAAATTAACTTATTTAGTTACGAAGTTTTATTCTCTTTTGAATAGCTGGCAGTCCAAAGACCAAGAGAGCTACAATGAAATCGATACAGCTCGTTTTGGAAAATGTGGAAGCAACGCGATGCCACCTGATCAAAATCCAAGTGTTGTTAAAGATAATCTCGGCCCTGAGTTCGCCATTCCCGGAAACTGCATGGATGGGGGTCGTGTTGGCTATTCAGTGAAACTCGTCGATGAAACTCATCTGTTTGATAAACACTCCAATCTTGGTGGTGAGAATCAAGACGGCAAAATTAGAAATAGTCCTGGTGAATAACTTTTTCTTTTTTGTCATAAGTTCATCGGCCCTGTTCAGAGCCTAGCCACAGTTTAAACTTCAAAATACACGT
>CANCBY010000278.1 GCA_947374445.1 Pseudobdellovibrionaceae bacterium | reverse complement strand
GTGGTCAAAACAGAGACGAATCTTACAGAAAGAATTGGTCTTCGTTTTAAGAACGAAAAGCTTCTCGAGGTCGCACTCACTCATAAATCTTACTCGTATGAGCAGACTCAAGGCGCTAGCAAAATGCTCCACAATGAAAAGCTGGAGTTTTTGGGAGACGCGGTTTTGGACTTGATTCTCAGTGAGTATTTAATGGAAACATTTCCAGACTCTGCCGAAGGGCCACTTTCAAAAATGAGAGCCCATTTGGTCAATGAGTCGGGTCTGTGCCAAATTGCTCATGAGCTGGGATTGCAAAATGAAATGCGCTTGGGGCGCGGAGAGATTCAATCTCAGGGGGCGACTAAGCCACGCTTACTAGCTAGTTGCCTGGAGGCGCTGATGGGCGCTTGTTTCGCTGACCAAGGCTATGAAGCCACCAAGTCAGTGGTTCGGCAAATTTTTGCAAAGAGACTTGACGAGCTCAAAGCCTCAATTGATTTTGACAACGACTACAAATCTCAATTGCAGGAAAAAATTCAAGCAGCGACCAAGCAAACACCAGTCTACGAACTGAAATCCAGCCAAGGACCAGCTCACGATCGGATGTTTGAAATTTGTGTGATGATTGGCAGCGAAGAGCTGGCTGTCGGTCAGGGTAAGAGTAAAAAAGCGGCCGAGCAAAATGCCGCTGAAAAAGGTTTACAACAGCTTCTACAAAGGATTCAGGAATGAGCTATCGGGCAGGTTTTGTTGGAATTATAGGTCAGCCAAATGCAGGCAAGTCTTCGTTGATGAACGTCTTCGTCAAAGAAAAAGTTTCGATTGTGACTGCGAAGCCACAAACAACACGCAGACGGATTATGGGAGTACTCTCTAGACCAGAAGCACAAGTCGTATTTGTTGATAGTCCCGGGATTGTAAAAGCCAGCAAAGGACTCAATGGATTTTTGGCTCAAGAAGCTAAAGATGTGATCGAACAATCAGACATGCTTTTAGTAGTCCTAAGTCTTGATGAAAGATCTCCAGAAGCACTTTCGGATGTTTTGAATTTGGTTGCAGAATCAAAAAAGCCAAAAGTTTTTATGATCCACAAGGTTGATCTTTCACAGTTTGAGCATCGGATTTCAAAAATCAAAGATCTTGTTTTGGAAAAATTCCCAGGCGCGCTGGTTCTTAATTTTTCAAGTGAAAAGCCCGATGCTGAAAAAACCGAACAGGTTTTTCAAGAGCTTATCTCAAGGCTTCCAGAGAGTCCTGAGCCTCTTTATGATGTTGAGCTATTTACTATGCAGACAACTCGTGAGCTAGCGGCCGAAATGGTTCGTGAGCAGTGCTTTCAGGAACTTCATCAGGAGATTCCGTATTCGCTAGCGGTTCAGATTGGAAAATATGACGAGTCCGATGCAAGGTTACATAAGATTTTTGCCGAGATTTTGGTGGCGAAGCACAATCACAAAGCCATCGTGATTGGCAAAGCCGGCTCAGTTCTTAAGAAAATAGGAACTGAAGCACGTAAAAAAATGGAAGATGTATTAGGGGTTAAAGTGTATCTCAGCCTGAATGTCTCAGTGAAAGAGGATTGGCAAGAGAACCCACGTTTGATGAAGGAGTTGGGTTATGTCGTCCAAGAATAATGAAGGCCCAGCACAGGAGCTTTTGAACGCAGTACCAAGGGTGGCCATCATTGGTCGACCTAACGTCGGAAAGTCAACTCTCTTCAATATACTAACAGACTCTCGCAAATCAGTGGTCAAGGATCAGGCTGGTGTTACTCGTGATATCATCATTGAGCCTTGTGAAATCTGGGGCAAGACGTTTGATCTGATTGATACCGGTGGAATCACTGAAGCTCATGACACTTTTTCTCAATTGATCAGAGAGCAAGTGACTGAGTTTTTACAGACCGTAGATTTTTTGGTGGCTGTTATGGATGGCCGTGATGGCATGGTTCCAGAGGACAGAGAGATCTTAAAAATTGCTCAGCAAACTGGTAGACCCTTTTGTTTGGTCGTGAATAAAATCGACAAACATCATGAAGATGATCTGCGCAAAGCGGAATTCTATGAGTTTGGTGAAGACGTTATTGCAGCTAGCTTTGAACAGCGGCGCGGAATTTCTGATGTGTTGGAGTGGATTCATAAAAAACTTCCAGACACTCCGCTAGAAATTCGCGAAGGGTTGAGGATTGCTCTTGTAGGAAAGCCTAATGTCGGAAAGAGCTCAATTTGCAATGCACTCTTGGGTGAAAAGCGAATGCTTGTTTCAAACATTGCTGGAACAACTACAGACTCTGTGGATTCACCTTTTATCTACAATGACACAAAATACATTCTGGTCGACACAGCAGGATTGAGAAAGAGTGCTAAGCGTGAAGATGGTCTAGAGATAATTTCAGCATTTAAATCCCATGACTCTATTCGCCGAGCTGATCTTGTTTTGCTGATGATTGATGGCACCGAAGGACCTACTGATCAAGATGCTAGAATTTTGCAATCGATCGTTGAAGATCATAAAGGTGTGATCGTAGTTGCGAATAAGTCTGACTTAGGACGTGATATTCCTGAGTATCGCAAAACATTTCAGAAAAAGATTGCTGAAGTTTTTCACTTTTTTGATGATGTCCCTTTTGTATTTACCAGTGCCAAAACAGGCGCCGGCTTAGATGATTTGCTAAACCAAGTCGAGTGGGTCGGTAAAAAACTGACCACTAAGATATCAACATCACAATTGAATAATTTCTTTTTTGAAACAATTCGAAAAGCACCAGCTCCAGTTTGGGGATTTACGAATGTGAAGTTTTATTACCTTACGCAAACATATCAAAAACCGCCTTCGTTTATTGCATTTGCTAATCATCCGGATGGTGTCGATAACTCGTACCGCCGATTTGTGATTAAAAATCTGAAGGAAAAATTTGATCTCAAAGGAATTCCCTTGAGACTGTTTGTAATGAAAAGTCGTAGCGGAGTTGAAAACAGAAAATAGATCATTGTCGTCGATATTAGACGTTTGAGGTTATTTTGCAAAAACGCGGCTTTTGGAAAACTCGTTCAGGATTTTATCTTGCAGCCATGGGCTCTGCCTTTGGCCTGGGTAATCTTTGGCGCTTTCCTTATGTTGTGGGTGAAAATGGCGGCGGGGCTTTTGTTCTTTTGTATGTTCTTCTCGCACTGATCGTTGGTTTACCTCTGCTTATTGGTGAGTTGATGATTGGTAAATCTACCAGAAAAAGTGTTGTCATGGCGAC
>CANCBY010000277.1 GCA_947374445.1 Pseudobdellovibrionaceae bacterium | reverse complement strand
AGCGAAGCCGTTGCTGCTTCAACCTCACTGCCCCCCGTCTTTGCTCCCTATAAAATCAAGCGACCCGATGGCAAAGACATGTACTTTTTTGATGGAGAGATCCGCGACACCCTATCGACTCACGTGGCAGCTGACCAAGGAGCAGATCTTGTCATTGCCAGCTACTCAGTCCAACCCCACCACTACACAGAAGAAATTGGCTCGCTTTCAAACTTTGGTGTGCCTGTTATTTTGAATCAGGCACTCTATCAGGTGATTCAGCAAAAAATTGATCGGCACATCTCGCATCAAGCGGACATCAAGTCTATCTACAGCACAATTGATGGTTATTTTAAACAGACAAAGCTTGGGGACGAGCACAGAGAAAAAATTCTTGAGATCATCCGCAATCGTGTCAGGTTCAAGCCCAACGTCGATTACATCTACATCCATCCACGTCCGCAAAACTATGAGATGTTCTTTGCTGATCACTTCAGCCTAAGCCCTGCGAACTTAGAAAAGGTTGTTCGCATTGGCTTTAAGTCAGCGATCGCCTCTTTGAGGGCGCACGATCTTTAAGATATTAAAAAAGCGCTTTTTCGATAAGACCAAAAACAGGTCCGCTCAACACGCCCAAAACCACGACTAAAACCGAACACGAAATAATTGCAATTTTCGTTGGATTCATCGGGCCAAACGCAGCTTCGGCATCGCCCTCTTTCATGTACATAACAACAATCGGGCGCAAGTAGTAATACACGCTGATAACAGAGTTCAGAACACCCCAAATTGCGAGCCAAATCAGACCTTCGCCAATTGCTGATGTGAACAAATAGAACTTTCCAAAAAATCCAATCAATGGCGGAACACCAGCCAACGACAATAAAAAGAGCGTCAAGCAAAACGCCATCAATGGGTGGGTCTTTCCGAAACCCGCCATGTCTTCAATCGACAAAGAGTGCGCTTCTGTTCGCTCCATCAAACAAACAACAGCAAAAGCACCCATCGTCATCAAGCAGTAACCCGCAAGATAAAAAATAACGCCGGAAGCACCAAACGACATTTTATCTGATATTCCAGTTGTGATTATTCCAACAAGCAAATACCCCGAATGAGCAATACTTGAGTATGCGAGCATTCGCTTAAAGTTGTTTTGCAGAAGTGCTGCCACATTTCCTAAAATCATTGTGATCACAGCCAACCACTGAAGGAAATCGAGCAAGTTTTCTGAGCCAATCAAACTTTTTGTAGAAATCAATCGCAAGAACGCAGCAAACGAAACAGTCTTTACTGCCGTCGCCATAAAGGCACTGTGCGGAGTTGGAGCTCCTTGGTAAACGTCAGGAGTCCATGCATGAAACGGAACAATTGAAACTTTAAAGCAAAAGCCCAAAGTTAGCATCGTCATACCAAAAACAAACATGCGGCTCGTAGAAATCAACTGACCGGTCGAAGCAATAATTTGCGGAATATAAGTGCTGCCTACAGTTCCGAACATAAACGCGATACCGTAAAGAAAAATCGCAGAGGCAAAGCTTCCCAAGATAAAGTATTTAATAGCAGCCTCTTTTGAAACTCGCTGCTCATGAGACATTCCGATCATCAAATAAAGCGCTAATGACATCATCTCCAAGCCAATGAAGGTCATCAAAAGGTCCACAGCAGAAACCAAAATCAGCATTCCAATTGTCGAGCTCAGAGTTAGAAATACAAGCTCAGAAAACTGATCTCCGTTTGTGGCTTTATTATCGTGCATCAGCAAAAGCCCCGCGGCCGCTGAAAACAACGCAATCACACCCATCCAAGTTGTGACTCCATCAAAAACTAAAGCGTTTGCAAAAGCCGTTGAACCAGAGCCCGAAACCAAAATCAAAAGAATCATCGCGGCGATAATGCCACCAATTCCTTGAGTCAAAGTTGCTGTGGCCGATTGCTCACTATTTCCGCGCATGACCTTGATCGTTATAGGAATCAAGCTCGCAATAAAAAGTGCAATCATAGGAGAGACAAGTAGAAGATCCGGAAGGCCTATATTAAAAGAGCTCATTTTTGCTCCCCTTGAATGACAAGCTGATAATTTGCACGATCTTTTATAAGATGATCGATGCTTGATTTCGAAACATTAATAAATTGATTTGGAAACAGTCCCATCCAAAAAATCATAATAATAAGCGGGACCATCACAGCAATTTCACGGAGAGAAAGGTCATGCAGAGGATGGGCCTCATCTCTGACAAGTTCGCCTTTTTCACCAAAGAAAACTTTTTTGAACATCCACAACATATAAACCGCACCCAAAACCACGCCCGTCACCGCAGCGTAAGCAAAAGGCGCATATGATTTATATGTTCCAAGTAGAATCAAAAACTCCCCGATAAAACCATTTGTCATCGGTACAGCAATTGACGACAACGTCACAATAAAAAACAAAATCGTGAATACCGGCAAAACTCCGGCCAGCCCACCGTATTTAGAAATCTCTCGGGAGTGAGTTCTTTCGTAGATCATACCAACCATCAAGAACAAAGCGCCCGTGCTGATACCGTGATTCAGCATCTGGTAAAGGCTTCCGGTCAGACCAAATTCATTAAATGCAAATAATCCAATCAGTACATAACCCATGTGTGACACTGATGAGTAAGCGACAAGCTTTTTAATATCCGGCTGAACCATGGCAACCACGGCGCCGTAGATAATTCCGATCACTCCCACCAGCATAAATAGCCATGCATAATACTCTGCCGACTCAGGAAACAACGGAATCACCCAGCGTAAAAATCCGTAAGTTCCCATTTTCAACATCACACCCGCAAGGATGACAGAACCAGGAGTCGGCGCCTCCACGTGGGCGTCTGGCAACCAGGTATGAAACGGAAATACCGGAACCTTGATTGCAAAAGCCAAAGCAAATGCAAAAAATAAAAGTGTTTGCAGACTAAAAAACTGCCCACCGACAAAGGGAATTTGTAGTTTATAAAAATCCAACAAACTTGCGCTCATCACTCCAGAGGCTTCTTGAGTGAGGTACATCATATAGATAATCGCAACCAACATCAGGACCGATCCCAACATTGTGTAGATAAAGAACTTAACTGTAGCGTAGATACGACGCTGACCACCCCAAATACCGATCATGAAGTACATCGGAACAAGCGAAAGTTCCCAGAAAAGATAAAAGAAGATCGCATCAATAGCTAAAAATGTTCCTAGCATCGCCGTTTGCAAAACAAAAAGCGCCGCATGAAATCCCTTAACTCT
>CANCBY010000276.1 GCA_947374445.1 Pseudobdellovibrionaceae bacterium | reverse complement strand
TTTCATTTTTTATTTCGATTCCAGCTTGTTATTTCGGCTTAGGTGTCCGCGAAGGTGCAAAAGAAGTCGGCATCGCGACGACAAAATCTGTGGTTGTCTCTTCGATTCTTATTTTAATTGGTGATTTTTTCCTGACTAAAATATTTTGGTTGTTCTCATGAAAACAGTGATTGAGTTAAAAAACTTCAAAAAAAGCTTTGGCAGTAAAGTCGTCCACAAAGACGTTAATTTCAAAGTTTACGAGGGCGAATGCCTCGGACTGATTGGCGGTTCTGGCAGCGGAAAGTCTGTAATTCTGCGCAGTTTGATTGGTCTTGAAAAACCCGACAGCGGTTCAATCATAATCGAAGGCGAAGACATTGCCCCATACAACGAAGCTCAATTGAGTCAAATTAGAAAAAAAATGGCTTACGTTTTTCAAAATGGAGCGTTGTTTGACTCTCTGACTGTTTTTGACAACTTGGCTTATCCTCTGAGAGAGCATTTCAAATTATCAGAGTCAGAGATCCACACAAAAATTATGTATCAACTTAAAGAGTTTGGCCTTGAAGGCAACGAGTACATCTACCCAGGTTCCCTCTCTGGAGGAATGCAAAAACGCGTGGGCCTAGCTCGCAGTATGATGATGAGCCCTCGATTTGTTCTTTATGATGAGCCCACAGCAGGCCTTGACCCATTTAACACAAAAAGAATTCAAGATCTGATTATCGAAATGAAAAAAAAGGGCGTCACTTCAATTCTTGTCACTCACGACATGCCAACGGCTTTTCGCGTCTGTGATCGAATGATCATATTGCAAAAAGGACAGATTGTCGAAGACGACAAATACATCCAAGATTTCGCCCAAGGAGATTCCTAATGGAAGGTTCAACACAAAATCGAATGAAGGTCGGACTCTTCGTTTTGATCGGTACTTTGTTAATCGTTATTTCAATTTTTGCACTTGGCGGAAGTCGAAACGTCTTTACTCGAATGAGCACCCTTCACTCTTACTTCTCAAGTGTATCAGGCCTCAATGTCGGAAGTGTTGTCAGCCTTGCGGGCGTTAACATCGGTAACGTCTCTGCCATTACGTTTAAGCCTCAAGAAAACAAGCTTGATGTTGAAATGACAATCGAAACCAGATTTTTGCCACGCGTGACTGAGGGAGCCCAAGTTGAAATCCGCACCCAAGGTGCCCTTGGTGACAAATACGTCTACGTTATTCCTGGTGAGCCCGACAAGCCCGCACTTAAAGATGGCGATACATTAGCTCTCAGCACAGCCCCAGACTTTATGGCCATTGTGGCCGAAAAAGGCGGCGAGGCCGGAAAAATTTTTGATATCATCACTGAAATGCACAAGCTTATCAGGTCAATGAATGCTGACAACCGCACCGAAAGAATCATGAGTAATTTTGCTGAAGCTTCGCAAAGCCTCAAAGTCACAGCTCAAGAGAGCCAAAAAATGATTGCGGAGCTACGTGCTCAAAACACGGCAAAGGTTCAAGACTCGGTTGAAAAATTCAATCGCATCCTGACAAAAATTGATAATGGCGAAGGCACGCTGGGAGCCCTCATCAATGACTCTTCGATTCATGATCAAATCAAAGGGATGCTCGGCGGCTCTTCACGCAAAAAATCAATGAAGTCCTTGATCCGCACTTCCATCGAAAAAGGACCAGAAGAACCATGATTGCAAATATTATCACCTCTGTAATTGCGTTGCTACATTTTTACTTTTTATATCTAGAAATGTTTCTTTGGACAAAACCCAAGGGACTAAAAGCTTTCAATAACACGCCAGAAAGAGCTCAGGCCACAGCTGTTCTCGCTGCAAACCAGGGGCTTTACAATGGCTTTATTGCTGCCGGCCTTTTGTGGAGTGTTCTCCCCAATGATCCGCTCTTTTCATTTCAGTTGAAGATTTTTTTCTTGAGCTGCGTGGCAATTGCCGGACTTTACGGAGCTAAATCTGTGAGTATTAAAATATTCTATATTCAATCACTGCCCGCGCTTATTGCTCTCGTGGTAACAGCTCTGACTTCAAAAGTTTGAAAAATTTGATTTTTTAAAAATCGAAATCGTCTTTGTCATCTTTCATCAGCTTTGCGATCGATTCACGAAGCTCTGCGGCCTCTTCTGGATCTCGGGGCACAGCCTTTTTATCCAAAGTCAGATGAACATTTTTTACAAAAAGAAATCCCAGCTTTTTATTGATCGATTCCATGATCGGATCGCGCAAAAAAACCATCTGCTGCAGCCAGGTTGAGCTCTCGACCCAAACATAAAGAGTTCCGCGCACATAGCCCACGGGCTCGCTGTGCTGGCTCATCAGGGGGCCGACAAAATCGCTCCACTTGCGCCACATCTTCCAGCGCAAAAACTGCTGTGAAAGCGGCGACTTGCCATTTTCAAAAAGAGACTGTAGAGCTTCCGAACCCAAGGTCGGCTGGCCAGTTCTTTTAATGTACTTTGGGTCATAACTCATACCAAGGACTTAACAACCGTGAGCGCAACTGTCGATAAAAAAACCTCTACAAAAATTTCTGTTGTGGGCGGCGGTTTAGCTGGCACTGAGTGCGCCTTGCAGCTTGCTGCTTTGGGTTATCAAGTCGACCTCTATGAAATGCGTGGCAACTCTCCCAGCAGCTGCATGACTCCAGCCCACCGCACTGGCGACTTGGCAGAACTTGTCTGCTCGAACTCTTTTGGCAGCATGTCTGAAGGCTCAGCTCCCGCTCTCTTAAAATGGGAGGCCGAACAAATAGGCTCTTTCATTTTAAAAACCGGCAAAGAGGCCGCTGTCCCCGCAGGCCAAGCCTTGGGAGTTGACCGCGAATTATTTGCGCGACTCATGACTGAAAAGGTCAGCCAGCAACCACTGATCACGGTCAAAAACGAAGTGATAACAAATCTAGATGCAGTCCCTCGCCCAGCAGTGATTGCCACTGGCCCGCTCACTCACGAGGCTCTCGCTAAATCCATGCAAGAGCATTTCGGTGATGAATTTTTATACTTCTTCGATGCGATCGCACCGATCATCGACGCCGACAGCATCAATACCGAAATCGCATGGAAAGCCGATCGCTATGACAAGGGCACACCTGATTATTACAACTGCCCGCTCAACAAAGAAGAGTACAACATCTTCATCGATGAAGTGACTCGCGCTCGCAAAATCGAGCCCAAGCATTTTGAAACCACCGAATTTTTTGAAGGCTGCATGCCGATCGAAGTCATGGTCGAACGCGGCTTTCAGAC
>CANCBY010000275.1 GCA_947374445.1 Pseudobdellovibrionaceae bacterium | reverse complement strand
TTCAAAAGATAAACTTTCGTGGCATCTAGGCGTTTGATATATTGATCAATCACATGATCTTGCAGAGTCGCATCACGCTGAGCATATTTGATATGCTGACTCAAAAAGCCCTGCTCAATCGCATACAGAAATCGACATTGCAGGTCGTTTTCTGCAGCAGCAGCTTGAGCCGGTGTAGCCTGCAGCAAAGACGCTGGCACAATCACAGTCGTGGCAGTAAATAAAATGGCGAGACTAGATGCTCGAAGTCTTTGAAAGATCATGGGGTCCCTTCTTTACCTGTCCATTGTGGACGCAAAATCCAGAGTTCAAAATGACTCTTTTTTGGATTCCCTACAGCGTAGCAGATGGGCGGTGGCAAGCATCCCCTTTTGCAGATGAGCCTGACTAAGGTCTATTGGAGTTCAACAAATAATTTAAGGCTGATTTTGAATCAGTCAGATGACAGTTAAAAAAGTTTAATCTGCTCGACTGGATTTACTGAAGGCAATGGCGCCGAGGCCAGTTTCGTGACTTTAGGTCCAGACAAACCAATCTCGTTTTTAACAAACTCACCATGCTGAGTTTCAATCAGAAAAAAACTCATCTCCGGATATTTTGTTTTCAGCTTTGTCATTTCCTCAGCAATCAACTGAATGTTTTTAGGATCGTCATCAGACATCCCAAAACGATGATGAGGGCTGTAGCCGTAACGTTCAAGAGCTCTCTCTACAGACTCGCGAATAGCTGATTGTTTTAACTCAGCAACGGAGCGAGTTAAATCCAAATCGCCAAGTTCAGTTCTTGTTGCCTTATGACTGACCGGAAAAAGACTCAAAAAATTTGGTGTCGAAGGCAAATGCCCTGCTGACACAAAAAGCTCAATGCCCTCTTTCAAAGTTTGAGGATCATGACCACGAGCAGTGATCACGCTCACAGGGCGCTGATTAAAAGTGGCGTGATAAAAACAACTCCACGATGGCCCCTTCCACTGAAAGTCCGGAAGCCCTAAGGCCTCAGCCACATCGTGCACAAAAATTTGCTTCTTTAAACCCAGGCGCTCAAGTTCATCATTGTGATGATCACGAAAATTTCTGAAGGTTCCTGTGACATCATCCCACTCGATTTTGTATTCTACAAAAGGCCCGCTCTTGCCAATTCGTGCATGCTCTTGGGCAAATTGACCACTCGAAATTTTAAGCTCTTGTCCTGAGGATTTATGAAACAAAATCAACGGCGTTGCCAAAAAGGCCACGTTGTCATCAAAGTCAAAAAAGTAAAAGCTGCGGCCACCGAGATGAAAATTACGGTCGTGCTCCTTCTTGCGTTCGATCGCAAGTTCAAGCTGAGAGCTCTCAGACTTGGGCACAAAAAGGTCATTTAAATCCGATGGTTTATCCGTGTTTTGAGACATATTTTGACGCAATGTATCTCATGCCTCAAAGAACAGCAAGAGCCCACCTGGATATTTAGGTAAATTTGAACAAATTTACCTAAATATCACCACAATTCAATTACTTAGGCTCTTTTCTCTGAAGGCTTTTTGGCCTTGAGCTTCACCTTTACCACAGGCTTCGCAGGCGCTTTTGCCTCAACCTTAGCTTTTGCCGCGACTATTTTTTTAGCGGGCTTTTTTGCTGCTTTGGGCGCTGCCTTCTTGGTCGACTTTGTGGACTCACCAATTTTATCCGCCAAAATCTCAATCGCCTTAGCAAGAGTCACATCATCTGCGGCCATTCCCTCTGGAAGTGAGGAGTTCACTTTTCCGCACTTCAAGTAAACACCATAAGGGCCATTCATCAAATTCACTGGGTCCGAAGTCACAGGATGTGGACCAAACTCTTTCAGCGGCGCCGCACGACCGCGCCCCTTTTTAGGCTGAGAAAGCATCTCAAGAGCTCGCTCCAAAGTGATTGTAAAAATACTCTCAGCTTTTGGGATTGATCGATAGTCACCATCACAAACAACAAACGGCCCAAAGCGGCCAAGCCCTGCCTTTATCTCTTTGCCAGTACCTGGATGAGTGCCCAAAGTTTTTGGCAACTGCAAAAGTTCTAAAGCCTGAACCATCGTGATCGTATCAAGCAAAATATTTGGTGGAATCGAAACACGCTTAGGTTTTGAATCATCTCCCTCGACATCGCCGAGCTGAACATACGGGCCATAGCGACCATTCAAAGCATAAACCGGAAGACCTGAGACAGGATCCTTGCCGAGGGCATCGGCTCCATTGATTTTTTGATCGATCAATTTATCAGCGGCCGCCGCAGTCATATCTGCCGGAGACTCTGACTCAGGAATCGAAGCCGAAAACTCTTCGCCTGCTCGCTTTGTCGAAACATAAGCGCCATATTTACCAACACGAAAATTGTAACTCTCAAGACCTTCAAGGCGAATGCCTCGAGATTCTTCAGGGTCAATCTTATCAGCCTGAGATTCCACTTGGGCTTTCAGACCTTTTTTACCAAAATAAATTTCTTCTAAATATTTTTCAGAATCCAAATCTCCGCCAGCAATATCATCCAAAGATTTTTCCATGTTGGATGTAAAGCCCAGATCCACATATTGAGTCAGATAATTTTTCAAAAGCTTTGCAACAACCATCGCCGTAAATGTCGGAACCAGCGCTGTCCCATGCTTGCGAACATAACCGCGATCAATGATCGTTCCCATGATCGAAGCGTAAGTTGACGGACGGCCAATACCCTCTTTTTCCATCACCTGAACAAGACTTGCCTCTGTGTAACGAGCTGGTGGTTTTGTTTCATGATCGGTGGCTTCGATATTTTTGCAATCCACTTGATCACCCACTTTAAGCTGAGGAAGGCGTACTTCTCTCGCTTCAAGATCAGCGTCTGGATCATCGCTCCCCTCAACATAGGCTCTTAAAAAACCTGGGAACTCAATTGTCATTCCGCTGGCAGAAAAGCCAGCCTCTTGCCCTGCAGCTCCTGCTTTGATCTTCACGCTGACTTGTTTTTGTTTGGCGTCCACCATTTGACTGGCCACTGTACGCATCCAAATCAATTCATAAAGCTTTAGCTGAGTTCCTACTAGGCCTGTCTCATCTGGATCAATGAACTCAGTCCCCGCAGGACGTATCGCTTCATGGGCCTCTTGAGCACCTTTTACTTTTTTTGCAGCATAGCTGCGGGCTTCTGAAGGCAAATACTCTTTGCCATATTTTTTCTGAATGCAACTGCGAGCGGCCGTCAAAGCCTCTTGCGATAAAAATGTCGAATCAGTTCTCATATAAGTGATAAAACC
>CANCBY010000274.1 GCA_947374445.1 Pseudobdellovibrionaceae bacterium | reverse complement strand
GTCATTTCAACACCTTTTGAAAAGGTCGTAATATTTTCAGCCGTTAGTTTGACGGCGAGTGCTCTTTCAAAATTATCAAGCACTCCTAAAATTTCAACAGCCAATCTTTCAGAGCCAAACTTCAAAAGGTCAGAGCGTTCTTTAATAGCGTTTCTTTTGTAGTTTTCAAATTCAGCCTTTAGGTAGAGATATTCATTCTTAAACTTTTCTACTTGCTGCTGAAGGACTTCGGTCTGGCTGGCTTCTGGGGTCGCCTCGGTTGAACTGGTAGATTCATTATTTTCATTTGTTTGGTCTGACACAACTGCTCCTGAGAAATAAATAAAAAACAGATAAAAACAAGACTCAAAAACTACTGGAAAGTCTGTGTCTTCACAAGCAAAAGTCAAGGCGCCTAGCCGCGATTCTGCCCTCTAGTTTTGCGGGATTTCACCTTCTAAAAAAGTCAGGGCTGCAAAAACTTGATTGCTTAAGACAATGCCCTCATCGGACAGGCTCCAGGTTTGTTTTGAATGATTTAACCAGCCGCGTTCTTTTAACTCTAAGAGAATTGGCTCAAGATGCGACATGGTTCTTGCGCCGAACTTTTTAGTAACCCTGTCGGCATTGAGACCATGCAGGGTTCTTAGCGAGATGTGGCAAAAATCTGTCAGAGACTGATGAGCTAAAAGAATCTCTTTTTGTGATTCAGGCAGATATTCGTGTGGTGAACTCCAGACTTTATTTTGCCACGAGGCTACTTGATCCATGTAAACGCCAAAGTTCGAGGAGTTCCAGTATCGCCCACCCCATTGGCCCCCTTGTTTGTCGTAGGAGTGTGAGCTTAGTCCTAGGCCCCAGTATTCTGAATCATCCCAATAAACGGAGTTGTGCTTTGACTCAAAGCCAGGTCGCGAAAAATTTGAAATTTCATATTGAAGAAAACCAGCAGACTTAAGTCGGTGGCTGATCAAATCAAACATTTCTAGCTGAATGCTTTCTAGGGGTCGACCCGCAGAAAGCACATGTCCCTCAGGAACCGTAAGACAATAAGGACTTACGTGGTTGGGCATTACTTTCAGCACCTCATCAAGATCGGTATTTAAAATTTCAAGACTTTGGCCAGGCAACGCAAAAAGAAGGTCAAAAGAAAAATTAACACCAAATGACTTAAGCAGGGCTAGCGTTTCTCGAGTTTGAGTCGCGTTGTGCTCGCGATGAACAGACTTAAGCAGACCATCATTAAATGTCTGTGCACCAACACTAAAGCGATTGATACCGGACTTTAGATAGATCTCCATTTTGTGTGGATCTACAGTTGCCGGATTTATCTCAAGAGTTATTTCAGCATCAGGACTTCTTTGAATACCTTGCTTCTCAAGCTCTTCGAGCAGGGATACAATAAAATGAGCAGGAACTAGGCTAGGGGTTCCGCCGCCAAAGTAGAGGGAGCTCGCCAAACGATCTCGAAATAAAGGAGATCTTTGACGGAGCTCAAGTGTGAGAGTCTTAAAATACTCCTCGGGTGGCGGAAGTTTTAGCTGAGAGACTTGATCCTTAGAGAAGGTGGCGAAATCACAGTAGGTGCATCGTTGCAGACAATAAGGCGTATGAAAATAAACACCGAATGAATTCAGAGGAGCCCCCGTTGACAAAAATAAAATCTAAAATCCAGCCCAAAAAAACTTTAAGCATTCTCCCGAAAGCCCAAAAGTTTAAACTCAAAAATGGACTGCAAGTCTTAATGCTTGAGTCTCACAAATCTCCCGTGGTGTCGATTCAAATGTGGGTTCGAACCGGCAGCGCCGACGAGAAGAAGGGCGAAGAAGGCATCAGCCACTTCATTGAACATCTGGTTTTTAAAGGAACTCGAAAATTCAAAGTGGGCGAGGTTGCATCAACCATCGAAGGTTCCGGCGGAGAGCTCAACGCCTATACTTCTTTTGATCAAACAGTTTTTCACGTCACAATCTCGAAACAGTTTGTCGATACTGGATTGCTGGCAATTTCTGAAATGATGGGCTTTCCGAGCTTTGACCCACAAGAGATCGACAACGAGAGAGAAGTCGTTATTGAAGAAATCAAGAGAGGACAAGACAGTCTCGGACGCAGAGCCTCTCAACTTCTGTTTTCAACAGTTTATCAAAAGCATCCCTATGGAATTCCAGTGATTGGTTTTGATAAAAATATTCGAAAGGTTTCGGCAAAAAAATTAGTTTCATACTATCAGGCGAGATATGTTCCAAAGAATATGTTTTTGGTTGTGGCGGGCGATATTCACTCACCAGAAATGAAGCAAAAGGTAGATAAGTTTTTTGGAGAATTTAGAGATTTTAAAGTTAAAAAGATATCTAGAACTAAAGAACCAATTCAAAAAGCCCCACGAGTTGTAGTTGAAAAAGCAAACTTCGAACAGTCGGTTGGGTACTTAGCATGGAGAGTTCCAGGTCTTATGCACGCGGACACTCCGGCTCTCGATGTCCTTTCTATGATTTTGGGCCAAGGAGACAGCTCTCGGTTGGTTAAAAAGCTAAGAATTGAAAGGCCAGCTGTGAACTCGATTGGTGCGAGCGTTTTTGCTCCGGAAGACCAGGGTCTCTTTACGATCTCAATGGGGTATCAAAAAGAAAAACTGCAAGAGGCACTGGTTGGTATCCAAGAATCGATGCTTGAAATTTTTGAAAAGCCCTTTGATCCGGTTGAAATTGAACGAGCCGTTTTGAGTCTTGAGACAGAAAAGTTTTATTCAGTTGAAACTGTGGATGGTCTTGCTCGGAGTGCGGGCTCGCAAGAATTTTCAGCAAAGGACCTAAACTTTCAAGACAAATACATCAAAAAAGTAAGAAAAATAAGGGCCACAGATTTGGTGAGAGCTGCGCGTAAATACATAAAGCTACAAACCGTTTCAGCAGCTTTTGTAACTAACGGTGCTGAAGCTGAAACCAAAAAAATTCTACAAAAATGGTTGAAAGATTTTGGGCTGGCTCTTTCAAAGGCTAGAAAAACTCCGCCGCGTTCTCAAGTTCCAAAGTTTAAAAAACTAGAGTCAGAGTTTGGTATATCGACTTCTCAATTAGAAAGAGTGACTCTTGATAACGGAGTTCGAGTTTTGTTATATCCGTCTAAGGAAACCCACTTAGTTAGTGTAAAGGCGGCATTCTTGGGTGGCCTTCGAAGCGAAGCTGACAATCAGGGTGGTTTGACGGAACTTTTGTCACGAGTCTGGATGGGCGGCGCTGCGGGACTTACAGAGACAGAAATCAATGATAAGCTAGACACGATGGCAGCCTCAATAAGCCCTGTGGCG
>CANCBY010000273.1 GCA_947374445.1 Pseudobdellovibrionaceae bacterium | reverse complement strand
GCGTTCTTTGTTGTTAGCTCTTTTAACAATGCGAATATTGCGCTTAGAAATTTCATCTTTAACTAGGTAGGCCATCATCGTGTGATCGCTGCTGATCACGGGCTCTAAAGCCTCGAGCTCTGATATTTTATATTCTGCAAAATGTGAGGGCTCGAGAGTTTTTAGTATCGCGAGTTGGCCATTCACTCGCTGCTCAAGTTCAATCACCATTGTTCTAAAAATTCCATCATATCCCATCCCGAGAGCATCAAAGGCCGGCCCGTCGAGTAAAAATGGAACGCGTCCGCCGTAGCGTTGATGAAGTTCGTCGACGACGCCCGGTTTTTCGGAGCTAAGACCTTGCATATGACTCCACATCAACGAGCCAAAAAGATAAGGGCGTGCTCCGCCGGGCCAAGTTGGAATTGTTGACTCATTGATTTCTGCCAGCGTCAGCTTTGACAAAGTGTCGCCAACAACGTAACTGCGAAGAGCCGCATCTTGGCTGGCGGCACGCAGGCGGCCATAAGGAGTATTGCGAGTTTCCATTTCGACAGCCACTCCTTCAAGCCACCATCTTGGAAGAAACATCGTCGGAGTGATGATCGATCCAAAAACACTGCGAAGGACTCGCACAACTCCTCGCTGCGGTTCGAACGATAAAATATGCGTGTACTCGTGCATGATCAGATCGCGTGGCCACTGACCATGTTCATAAATGGACTCTAAAGGTCCTGCTAAAACCGGAAAAGCCACAATCGTTGGCTCAGGAACAGCCGTAGCGTAGCCGTTGGTTAAATCTGTGCGGTCATTCAGAACGAGCAGAGTCTTCTCTGTAGTCTGTGAAAAGGTGGCAGAGAGGACCTGGTTGATGTCTTCGAGATGGCGGGCGTAGGCCTCGGCCAAGTCCTGCTGTTTTGCATCATAGATCAAGTCAAAGTGGGGGAGTTTTATGACTTTCCACTGAATTTCGGGATCAGCGAGTTCTAGAGCCTTAACAGTCAGCGAAATAAGAAAAATAAATGCAATGATGTATTTCATGCCCGCAATTTCATCATGACTGACATGGGGGCAGCAATCTAAAGTTTGACAACCTAAACTCATCCACTAAACTTTGAACCTTCAGTTGATCAATCAGTCGGAGGACATATGAATTCACAAGTGAGTGCGTTAGTTAAAAACATTTCAGTTAAAAATATCTCTAGAGGTTTGGTATTGGCAGGTTTGGTTTTTGCGGTGGGCGCTTGCTCAAGCAAAAAGAAATCAGGCGATGCAGAAAACGCAGCAGCCGTAGATGCAGCCAAAGACGGTCAAGCACCTACAATTGATTCAACTCCAATGGATTTCAGCGATAAAGGTGGCAGCGACAGCGGCAAAATCGCTGGTTTGCAAAGCATTAACTTTGAATACGATAAATCTTCACTTTCAGCGGATGCGAAACAAAAAATCCAAGGCAATGTTGAGTGGTTGAAAGCTAAAACCGGAACTACAATGCAAATCGAAGGTCATTGCGACACTCGTGGATCTATCGAGTACAATTTGTCATTGGGCGAAAGAAGAGCTCAAGCGGTTAAGAACTACATGACAAGCTTGGGTCTTGCTGCCAGCCGTTTGACAATTATTTCTTACGGAAAAGAAAAGCCGCTTTCAATGGGTGACAACGAGTCAGACCATGTGAAAAATCGCCGCGCTAACTTTGTTCCAATCAATCAGTAGTTTTAAGTTTTTAAAATTTGTTTAGAGAATTTGTCTGAGAGGTGACAATTGAAAGCAAACCAACACAAACTTCTGTTTTTTGTGGTGGCTTTCGTCTTGTCCCTCTCGGGCTGTATTACCGCCCCCCGTCCTATCGAAGAATACGCCCTCGCAAGATCTGCGATCGAGGCAGCAAAGGCTGTAGAGTCAGCTAGACACTCTCCTGGTTATTGGAGTCAAGCCGAAGAGGCTTTTCGAAGAGCAAGAAATTTATACCGCGAACGAGAATTTGATGCTGCTAAGGTTGAGTTTATTAAAGCTCGCGTGGCGGCCGAAAAAGCTGAAAACTCTGCGCGCTTGATCCGACAAAAAAATGGAGAAGTTTTATGAAAAATATCTTAGTTCAAAAAAGAACATTCAGTTTAGTCCTTACCTCATTTTTGTTGCTAGCAGGCTGCGAGACTTTGATGACTCGTGAAGGGGTTCGCGATGTCGAGCAAAAGCGCGAAATCAATGACCGTGTTACAACATTGCAAAAAACCACAGCCGATGTGAATAGTCGTTTTTCTGACTTAGAGGCCGACCAACGACAAATGGGTGGTCGTATTGAGGTTGTTGAAAACCGCATGGGGCAAGCGTCCCTTGACCGTGAAAAACAAAAGCGAGTTTCTGACGAGCAAATGCAAGATCTGCAGAAAAAAGCTCAGGTCCTACAAGATGAAGTTTCGAAGATGCAAGATATTCAATCCGCTCTTAAAGAAGAGATTGTTAATCTGAAAGTGAAGGCCGCAGAAGTTCCTGCAGTCGCTGCAGCGCCAAGCAAAGAAGCCGCAACGGGCTTTGATTTAGCAGAAGAGCTTTTCAATCAAAAAGATTATAAAAAAGCGATTCTCAATTACCAAAAATTTCGTGACAGCAAACCTAAAGACAAACGCGTGAGCGAAGCCACATATAAGATTGGTGTTTCTTTTCAGGAGCTGGGTCTTAAAGATGAAGCGAAATCTTTTTATCAAGAGCTTATTAGCAAGTTCCCAAATACCAATGAGGCTAAAAAAGCTAAAATCCGACTCAAAAAGTTGAAGTGATTTTTTGTCAAAAAAAATTCTCGCCATTGAAACCAGCTGTGATGATACCTCTGTCGCTCTTGTTAGCGAAGAGGGATTTGTTTACGGCATGGTCTCTGCCAGCCAGGATTTAGCTCATCAACCCTTTGGTGGGATCGTGCCTGAGATAGCAAGTCGTAATCACAGCGCGGCGATGCTCCCTTTGGTTGAAGAGCTAATTAAAAAGACCCAAGTTTTGTGGAGTGAAATCAGCGGAATTGCCGTGACCAATAGGCCTGGTCTGATTGGTTCATTGATCGTGGGCTTGGTGACTGCCAAGACTTTGGCTCACGTTCACAACAAGCCCTTGCTTGGAGTGAATCATCTTGAAGGGCATATCCTTGCGCCCTTTTTATTCGACACCGAAAGATCAAAGCCACAGCTGACCTTTCCGTTTATCGCGCTGGCTGTGAGTGGTGGCCACACTTCTATCTACGAAGTTCAGGGGCTTGGTGACTATGCTGTTTTGGGAGCGACACTCGACGATGCGGCCGGCGAGGCATTTGATAAATTTGCAAAAATGGCAGGCCT
>CANCBY010000272.1 GCA_947374445.1 Pseudobdellovibrionaceae bacterium | reverse complement strand
GAATCAATGGCTTTAAGGAGCCTTTTTAAATCATCTGGCCCATATTCTTGGAAGCTCAAGCAAAGTCTCCTTCAAGAAGATTTTTTTTAAAAAGAGTCTCAAAACTATCCAAACCCAGATTCATCAAAAAATGCCATTGCCGCGCGACTGCGGGAGTATTTTTATCAACCAAAAGCTGCTCATACTTGTTTATCTTTTGAGATTTAAAAAAAAATTCCATTTTTTTTCGACGCTTGTCCATTAGCTGCTTGGCAAAGACTTGAAGTTTTTTGTCTTTTAATAAGACCCCAGTGAGCTCCAGATAAAATCCTAAAACAGGCAGTAGCTTATTTCTGCGGGCTAAATATTCAAGCCTTGCAAGATCATATGTTTTTCTATTTCGAGCAAAAGCAACGGGCAGAGCTCTAGCAACAGTTGAATCTTTTCTGGCAAGACTAAGGCCACGAACAAGCGCTTCTTCGAGAGAAAAATTAAAGCTTGATTTTCTTTGAGTTACCACGGGCGCGCCAAATCTTGCTAAATTGGAGCGAACGTCTTCGTCAGTGGCGTTGTCGGAATCGACACTTTTGGTTTTTGGAATTTCAAGCAGCATAAGTAGAGCCTTTTTCGATGGATACTTTTCATTTTTGGAAAAGACCTCTGCTCTACCTTGTCGGCGTGAGGTTACCAGACCTTCTTGTTTCATATACTCGAGCTCACCGTGCACAGTTGAATATGTCGCCTTTGCTAATAAGGCTAATTGGTGACCTGATGCCTCCACGCCCTCTCCCCAAAGGAGATATAAAAGGCATTTTCGCGTATTAGAATTGATAAGAAAATTCACCAAGCTCACGGTATTATTATCGGTTAAACAGATCATAATATCAAGTCATTTTAAATAGAGTAAATTCAATAGGTTGCCTCGTTTTGCGCGACTTTAAGCCCCTCATTTTGGGGTCGGCTCTGAGTATTTAAAATTTGAAATTAGCAGCGGGCTGCGGGCCCGCTCGCTAGTGTACTTCGAACACAATCAATGAATCGGCAATATTTTCGACTTATGCTGGCCCTAAGTTTCTAAATTCATCAACCAAATTGTAGTCAAATGCATTTTGGTTGTCCCTAAAATGCAACAAATTGCATTTTGGTGGCGCTTGAATTCGTACTGAAATTGAAGAGGATTTCTTGAGGTCGCAAATTGCGACCTCAAGTGACGCTTGGGGTGGACGTCTCTCGTTGCCCTATGTTTTTACCGAGTATGGAGCCGTCATGCTCGCAAGCGTGATAAATAGCCCAATTGCCGTAACCGCTAGTATCCATATTTTGCATGCATTTATTCAATACCTTGATCGATAGTGGTCTTTTTAAGTTTGTGCTTCAAATTGCCCCCAACCTCTGAGAACAAGACGCAGTAAAAATCTGAGGTGATTACGGCATATTGATTCCCTATTGAACAGTGGTTATTAGCAGACTAGCATCCGGCCCCATGAGACAAATCACCTTCGTATTTTTCGTTGTTTTTGCGGCACCATTGATTTCTTACGCAGCACTTATCAGTGATAGCGGGTTTAAGCCCACGGTAAAAGCTCCAACATTCTCGAATACCCACCCGGTAATTTGTTTCGACCAAGGTCATCAAAACTACAAGCCTGACGACGGTAGGTATATTCCCGTGTTTGGCCTTCTGGAGAGCGATGGATACAAAATTTCAATAATCAAAACCTCCATAGATTCGCAGGCACTGCAAAGCTGTGAGATATTTTATATATCAGCAGTTATGCCCAATGAGAGAGGAAAGTCTGCATTCAACTCAGAGGAGATCGAGATCATTAAGAATTGGGTTCGCGGTGGCGGCTCCTTGTTGCTAATGACAGATCATCCAAACGATTTCGCGCAGGCACCAGAAAGTCTTGCAAACGCCTTTGGTGTCCATGGCAGCCTTCAGACTGTTGAAGATCCCGTTCATACGATCGCTTCACTTCAAGATCCTACGGTCATCGTTTTTTCCAAAAATGAAATGAATAAAAGAAGTGCTATTGTGAATGGGCGGGACAATGGTGAACATCTTCAAACGGTTGTGGCTTTCACGGGGCAGTCGTTGCATGGCCCATCCGACAGCGACAATATTCTATTTTTGTCTGACAAGGCCGTTCAATCATTACCTGGCAAAGACCAACCTAAGACATCGGCAAAAGGATGGAGCATGATGCTTGCAGTGAGGTTTGGAAAGGGGCGAGCGATTGTGACCGGCGACGGCACTTTTTTCAGCTCCAAAATTGAAGATAAGAGCAATGAGAAATATGGAATTAATCGCGGTGGCACTGACAATATTCAGTTAGCGCTCAATACGTTCCATTGGCTTTTGAAAAAATTAAACTAAATCAATGCCTTCTGATCCGCCAAAGATCGTGAACATTTTCGTCAGCGACCGCTATATGAAACAAATTTTTAAATTCGAGCAAAAGACTCAAGTACAATAAAAAGCGGATTAAGCATATTCATTTCCTTTTATGGACAGCTAAAAAAACAAGAGCTAGTCTAACTCTATGAAACGAATTTCTGTCATTTCCATTTTGTTTGTCTCAGCTTGCGCCATGCCGCCTAAGTCAATCTGCACAGATTTATCAACTGTAGAGAATGGTCGATTCGTATATTTAGATGAAGAGAAAGAATTTGAACGCGAGCAGGGACTCTGTAGAGATGTTTACAAAACTCCAATAAACCGTGACGAATTTCATAAGCGCTTTCTTATCGGTCGAGCAAAAGACTTAAAAGTGCTCTGTACATGCGAAAACGGATATATCGATAAAATAAAAAACAAGTCCGATAAAGGGCCGATTGAAGAAAGTCTGACGTTATCCCAGAAATGTAAAGATGTGCAACTAGATCAGGTCTATCTAAAGGGTGTTAAATTAGCAGAACAAGATTTGAAAACATTCAAACCAAATTATTGGTCAGGGCCGACTGATTTGACAAGAGAAGATGGTGAAAAAGTCTGCAAGACTTCAGGCTCAGACTAATCAGTTACAGAACTACTTCTTTTTTTAGCGATTAAATTTAAATCCACTGAACTCTGATGGTCCGTGAATTTTTGATTTTTAGAAATCTAAATGGCCACCCTAAAAATGCAGACCTTTCTGCACAAGTCGGGCACCTTGAGCCCCCTCCCGAAACTAAACAGTTGCGGGCCTGTTAGAGGCCGCTGCCGCACCTTGCATGTTTTGGTGCAGGCTTGAAAGTTTGTTGATGTAGTCTTTGAGAGCCGAGTTCTCTTGTCTGAGGACTGCGACTTGGCTCATGGCTTGTTGCAGATGAGAGTAGTAGTCTTGGCTTTCAAGGCC
>CANCBY010000271.1 GCA_947374445.1 Pseudobdellovibrionaceae bacterium | reverse complement strand
ACCACATGATCCAGAGTCAGGTGCTTTGGCCCCAGTTTTTTTGCACAGTATTGGCAAGTAAAGTTGTCACGTATATAAACATTCTCTCGGCAAAAACGAACGGCCCCATACGACCTTGGCTTCACGTAACTCTTCAGCCGAATAACGCTCGGAAGTTTAAAGCTATTGCGCACCGATCGCGCAAATGCCTGGTGGTGCTCAATGACTTCGACTTTTCCTTGAAACCATAAAATCAATGCTTTTTGCCAACTAACGACTTTCATAGGCTCATAACTAGAGTTGAGCAAAAGAGCACGAAAGGCGGCGATAGAATTTTGTTTATTCAGGGAACCAGAAATGGTGCCGGTCAGAGTGCCGACGGATCCTTCAGCCTGCATATATTCATGGTGGCTTATAAAATAGGCATTTTCAACCCCCAAAGTCGTAAAACCAGCTCAAAGACAGGGGTTTTTCGAATCTCAATTAAGCTCTATTTATAATCATTTCACTTGCGAGGTGGCCTATAAAAATGATTAATGACATGCATAAAAAGGAGGGCCAATGAGCCTACATATTTTCGGACAAAAACGCGTTCTTTCTTTTAACTACACCTTGAAAGACGTCAACGGCCTTACTCTTGATGCTTCGTCTGAAGGTCCTCTCGCTTTTCTTGAAGGCACAGGCCAAATCATTCCGGCACTTGAGGCGCAAATTAAAGACATGTCTGCCGGTGAAAAAAAGAATGTTAAGTTAAAAGCTGTAGATGCTTACGGTCTTGTTGATGAAAAAATGACGATGAAAGTTCCTAAAAATGAATTGGCTCATCTGAAAATTGAGGTCGGCGGATTTTTACAACTCAATCTGGGCGAGCAAATGAAAGTTGTACGCGTTGCTGAAATTGCAGAAACAGAAGTGACTTTGGACGGCAACCATCCTTTGGCAGGAATGGATCTTGAGTTTGATATCGAAATGGTAGAATCACGTTCAGCGACGGAAGAAGAAGTTACTCACGGTCACGCTCACGGACCTCATGGACATCACCATTAATAGTTTGATCTTTAAAAGTAGAGGTTTTTAATACATGCCATCTTTTGATATTGTTTCAGAGATTGACCTTCAAGAAGCTGACAATGCCGTCAATCAGGCAAAAAAAGAAATTGAAGGTCGCTATGATTTTCGCGGGAGCAAATGCGAAATCAAGTGGGATAAAAAAGAGATCATCATTATGGCCGACGACGATTACAAAGCTGGTGCTATCAAAGATATTTTGCAGACCAAATTTCAGCGCCGTGGCATTGATATGCGAGCTCTTAAATTCGAGAAGCTCGAAGCTGCTGGTGGCAATATGCTCCGGCAGAAAGTCCTGCTCATCCAAGGTATTGAAAAAGAAATTGCTAAAGAAATCATGAAGTTGATTAAGGACGCAAAACTTAAAGTTCAGCCTCAGATGATGGAAGAAAAAATTCGTGTGACCTCTAAAAGTATTGATGAACTTCAATCGACAATGGCTGCGGTCAAAGGCGGAAGTTTTGATGTGGCTCTTCAGTTTGAAAATATGAGATCGTGAAGATTTAAGCATGCACCTAGACAGGCTCTTGTTTAAGCGCTGCGTCTTTGATATTATGGGAAAAGAATAAAGTTCCGCGTTCGAGTTTCAATGTTTACGGTTTTTGTACTCATGGCTCCAGCGGTCACCCAACAGACTACTAAGGAGGTCCCCATGGGTAAGAAGTTGTACATCGGCAATCTGCCATACTCTGTAGATGATAACTCTCTACAAAGTGCATTTTCAGAATTCGGTGCAGTGTCATCTGCGAAGGTGATCACCGATCGCGAAACGGGTCGTAGCAAAGGTTTCGGATTCGTAGAGTACGAATCAGATTCAGATGCTGAAGCGGCTATCGATAAAATGAATGGCCAACAATTAGAAGGACGCGCGATCAACGTATCTGAAGCTCGCCCGCAAGCTCCACGTGAAGGTGGCGGCGGCGGTCGTGGTGGTTTCGGTGGCGGACGCGGCGGTGGCGGCGGACGTGGCGGCGGCTTCGGCGGCGGTGGCGGACGTGGCGGTGGCGGCGGTTACGGCGGCGGTGGACGCGGCGGCGGCTACTAAGTCTGATCTACGTTTAGTTTTTAAACGACATATAGACTCCTGAAATAAGGAGACTAAACTTAAGGGCTTCAGGAGTAATCTATGAAGCCCTTTTTTTTGATTCTTGCTCTTTCAACACTGACATTATTTTCTAATAATTTAATTGCTCAGACAGCAAAGTCCGATTCGATCGCACCCAAGAGACTTGTCGCGCTTGGGGATTCGTTGACTGAAGGCTATGGAGTTGCCAAAGATCAGGCTTATCCTTCTGTTCTTGAAGCAAAAATAAAATCTGCAGGTAAAAATTGGATTGTTGTGAATGCAGGTGTGTCGGGATCAACTTCAGCCAGCGGCCCTTCTCGGCTAAAATGGTTGATGAAAAGTCATGTTGATATTTTATTGCTGGCCTTGGGCGCTAACGATGGACTTCGTGGGATCAAGGTTTCTGCGACAGAAAAAAATTTGGCTGAAACTATAGAGCTGGCGCAAAAAAATCAAATCAAAGTGGTCTTGGCTGGAATGCTCATGCCCCCAAATTACGGTTCTAAGTACCGAAGAGATTTTGAGAAAATTTTTATCGATCTATCAAAAAAATATAAAATTAAGCGCATTCCATTTTTGTTAGACAAAGTGGGTGGCGAAGTTCAACTCAATCAAACTGATGGAATTCATCCCAATGAAAAAGGCCATCAGATAGTCGCAGAAAATATTTACGACGTGATCAAGGATTTACTATGAGCCTCATTCTTAAAGATGTGCGAAAATCGTTCTATCAGGCAGGACAAGAAATTCAGGTCTTAAAAGGAGTGAATGCTAAGATTAATGAGGGCGAGGTCGTTGCAATCGTAGGCCAATCTGGAAGTGGCAAATCGACACTGCTTTCATTGCTGTCGGGGCTAGATAGTCCGACTTCGGGTTCAATTGAAATTCGCGGACAAAATTTGTCATTGTTAACGCAAGATCAAACCACATTATTTCGCGCCAAAAATATTGGCATTGTGTTTCAGCAATTCCATTTGATGTCGCATTTGACAGCTCTTGAAAATGTGATGCTTCCTCTAGAAATTTTAGGTCAAGAAAACCCGGCTACCAAGGCCAAATCAGTTCTTGAAATGATGGAGTTGGGCCATCGGTTGAATCATTTTCCAAGCCAGATGAGTGGTGGCGAATGCCAGCGCGTTGCCATGGCCAGAGCGCTTGTTGTTGAGCCTGCAATTTTACTGGCTGATGAACCTAGCGGAAACTTAGATGTCGAGACTGGGGCAAGGGTTATGACGGAATTTTTCAAGAT
>CANCBY010000270.1 GCA_947374445.1 Pseudobdellovibrionaceae bacterium | reverse complement strand
ATGGCTTCCATGAGCTCCAGATAGAAGGTATCGGTTCTGCGGTCGACAAAGTATTGCTCTAGGCGCTTCACGGGATAAAAAAGCTTCAGATTATCGCGAAGACCACCGCCGCGAAAATCTTGGTACTTTTGAAAAAGATATCCTCTGACAGCCGATCCAACGACCTGATCATCGATCATTTCGAATTGGGCGTAGGTGTAAGAGCCTAGATCCAATTTTTGGGGAGCGCCCTCGAAAAGCTCGAGGCCTGATTGGTAGGTCAATGAGATATCTAGCTTCAGAGGCTGCAAAAGACCCTCACGAAGGGTCATCTTGCGATCGAAAATACGCACCTGAATTTTGCCATTCGGAAAGAGCACGACCGCGATCAATTTTTTTTGCTGGTCAGAAACCAGTCTGAACTTTTCGCCATCGGTATAAATTTTGGTGAGATAAGCATGAACAGTTTCAGTGAAGTCAGAAAAATTTTCGATATCGATGATCTGCATTTGCTGAGGCCAAATAACTGCGGAGAGATCTAACGAAGTATTACTTTCGATTTGTTGTAAGAGCTGCTCAATAATTTGGGCGGCCTCTTGGCCAAAGTTTTTTCGATCTTGGGACCAATGTGGATACTCAAGGGCGTGATTAAAAAAAGTGTTCAAAACTTCAGCCGTCAGCAATTGGTCTGAGCGCTGCATGTTTGTCATGTAATTGTACAAAGCCATTCGCACCGGGTGACCCTGTGGATTTAGAATTGTCAGATATTTTAAGAGTTGACCAATTGTAGGCATAAGATAACGATAAAAGCTCAGAGGGCCTATGGAAAGAGAAATCATAAAAAATTTTCGCAATATGGATCTAGAATTGATTGAAACTTCACCGGCAAAGCCAGGCCATCAGCCTATTTCAGAGCGAAGAGCCAACTCAATGCCTTCTACGATGGCGGTTACTCGCAGCCGAGAGCTGAATCCTGCTCTTTTTGGCGAGACGGCTAACAGATCAGTTGGCAGATCCAAAGTGATCGAGGGGAGCTTGCAAAATGAGCTTCCACATCTGATGCAGAATGACCAAAAGTTGAATGATTTGAAGCACCAGATGTCGGTGATGGCTGAAAATTTGGGGCAACTCACTCAGCACATGCAAGAGTGGACTCGCTGGGCAAAAACAACGGATTCAAAGTTTGATCGTGTGAACAATCAAATGACCAAGCTTGAGCAAAACGACCATTACATCGTGAACGAAGCCGCGCAAAAATTTTCGCATATCAACACTCGTTTTGGGGAGCGAAAATCAATCGATATCAAAACTCAAGAGATGATGGATCGACACAACTCGGTTTTGAAAAGTTTCGAGATGCGTCTGACTCAGCTGCAAAGAATTTTGGCCGAGAAAGAAGCGCAACTTCTTTTGACGACAGCGGCGTTGAATGAATCGAAGATGGAGATCGCTCGTCTCAAGCGAATGTAGGGGCGTAAGCCTTTCGGACAAACTTGAGCTAAGAAAATCTCAATTCAAAAATAGCGCCAATTCAGGCGGGCCCAAGACTTGAAAATAGAAACGGCGACCCTAGAGCCGCCGTTTGGAACGGATTCCTCTCGCACTAACGAGAGGAGATTATTATGCTTACCAAGCATGATATTTATCGGAAAAAACGAGAGGACCTTGAGTTTTATTTCCGGCTTTTTGTGCTGGGATTTAAGATCCTCTACTACTTGCTATTGATCTATTCGATCCTGGGCTAAAGTTTTAAGTATCAGTCTGTGAATCTGGTCACTTAACCCGCGAGTTCTTCAGGGCTGAAGCTGCGGCTTTAGGGTCGCTTTTAAAAACACTCACAGTGAATGGATTCGGATGCTCGGGAAAGCCAAACAGTTCTGGCTAGGAGTTGACCTGGAGATATTGGATCTGGACCATGGTCTCTTTCCGACAAATTATCGCAAAAGTGGTAGGAGATGATTTAAAATTAGTCATGCGCAAGATTTTCTTTAGCTTAGCCCTATTGATTGCAATTTACTGGTGTTATTGCGTTCAAAGTAAGTCACAGGTGGCTTCTCAAGTGCATATAGGAACCGCAGTAAATCGAGTTCTTGCAGTTCACAATAACGCTAACCAGACAATTTCTTCGCACATCAATACGAATACTAAAACTTCGAAAAATCTAACATATACTAGGGAGAGGAGAGATCAGCGACCACGCCCCTTTGACGAGATTGTTAGCGGACGCGCGGTCGATAGTAGCGTCAAACTTGAGTTTGTTCGGTCCCAATTTTTCCGTCGAGTTTGGGAAGCCAGGCGTTTAACAGTGTATTCGAGTCTTCAGCTCTCGCCTGTGCAGTTGTTTGCAATCGAGCAGGCACGGTACGAGTTTTCTGCCGAGACCGACGAGTACATTGCTATCATGCAGTTGCCCGGCAGTAGTGATAATGAGGTATCTCAGGCAATCAATAATTTAGACGAATCAATACATGATTATGACACATTTGTTGAAAATACCGTTGGACCAGAGAAGTTCGCTTTTCTTGCTGAAGCCCTTAGTAATATGAATGCAGAAATTGAGGCGCATTCAACCTCTAAATTTCAGTTCGTTAGCGCCTGGTAAGCTAATTAAAATTTTCTTTTTGAAGTTAGCAAAGTACTGATCAGTTGAGCCTTCTAGTCTTCAAAATTATTTTCTTAATTTAGACTTGGTTTTTAAACTTTATTCTTTGCTTGCAGCCGTCCAACGGATCTCAACTCGATCTCGCTCGAGAATCGCACGGGCCCAAGACTTGAAAATAGAAACGGCGACCCTAGAGCCGCCGTTTGGAACGGATTCCTCTCGCACTAACGAGAGGAGATTATTATGCTTAACGAGCATGATATTTATCGGAAAAAACGAGAGAACCTTGAATTTTATTTCCGGCTTTTTGTGCTGGGACTTAAGGTTCTCTACTACTTGCTATTGATCTATTCGATCCTGGGCTAAAGTTTTGTACCAGTCTGTGATTTTGGTTACTTATCTGGTCATTTAACCTTGCGAGCACTTCATGGCTGAAGCTGCGGCTTTAGGGTCACTTCGAGTGCTAATTTTTGATGGCTTTCGACATTCTTTCTATGAAAGCGTCGGCCTCTTCAAATGCCGTTAGAGTGAGTTCTTGGATTTGATTTCCTTGTCGATCGAAAAATAGAACTGTCGGCAGACCCACAATACCAAATTTACTTCTCAGCGCCTCGAGTTCAGGAGTCTCGTTAGTGGCATCGTATTTCATTAACACAAATTGTGTTGAAAGCAGTTGAAAGCGCTGATTGGTAAATGTGTATTGATCTAATTCTTTGCAGGCCGCACACCATTCAGCATTAAAGTCGACGATCACGGGTTTGTTCTGTGCCTTGGCTTCGCTCATTGC
>CANCBY010000269.1 GCA_947374445.1 Pseudobdellovibrionaceae bacterium | reverse complement strand
CCGCCGCCATACACTCCCATGTAGTCATGATACTGGCCATCGGTGTAGAGTTCAGAGGTGAGCACTCCAGTGCCATCTTTTGAAGGTTGCAAGATGGCCGCACCAGCGCCATCAGCAAAAAGAGTGGCAATTCTAAAGTCATCGAAGTTTAGCCACTTTGACATCGCATATGCGCCCACAACTAAAATGTTTTTATATTTTGTGTCAGCGATGATGTATTTTGAGGCAAGATCGACAGCAGTTACAAATCCAGCACAGGCTGAGTTGATGTCAAAAGTTCCCGCGTTTTTTGCTCCCAATTTATACTGAACAACGGCTGCAGTTGAAGGCGAAAGATAGTCAGGGGTATCTGTCGATACTACAATGAGATCGATGTCATTGGCTGTGATCCCAGCATTTTTCATGGCCTCTTGTGCGGCAGGAATAATAAGGTCTGAAGTGGTTTGCTCGGGAGTCATCCAACGGCGCTCGTGAATATTTCTTTGTGCCTTCAAAAAACTGTCGATGTCTTTTTTGTACATTTCATTGAAGTACTCATTTTTTATCACACGCTCTGGGGCGTACATTCCGGTTCCTACAATGGTCGCTCTGCGCGGTGCTAAGTTCATCTTTCACTCCTGATTTTCGAAACAATAGAGACAGCATAGATACAGTGAGCGGTCTTGAATCGCTCAAAGAGGGAGGTTTTGTCCAGTCGATTTTTTGTTCTGCTTTTGGAGTATTTGCTCTAATGAGCGTGTTAGCAAATCATTATTTATTGAGGATTTGATCAGGGTTCAGTTGACTTGAGCGGGGGCTCCATTGTTCAAGGGGACTGATTTAAGAAATATTATTTTTTAAGGTGAGTTAATCCTAGGAGCTAAAATATGTCGAATTCTTCAAATATCAATTTTGATTTCAAAAACAAAACTGCGGTTATCACGGGCGGAGCTCAAGGCATTGGCTTTACAATCACGCAAAAATTTTTGGCCGCTGGAGCTCGCGTTTCTATTTGGGATTTTTCAGAAGCAGCCCTTGCGACTGCAAAAGCGGAGTTGGGGCAATATGCGGCTCAATTGCATACTACTAAAGTAGATGTTGGAAATCGCGATTCAGTTGGCGCTGCAGCTGCAAGTTTGCCATGGGCTGTGGATATTCTTGTGAATAACGCCGGAATCACTCGCGATAAGTCTTTCGCAAAAATGGCTCCAGAGGATTGGGACGCTGTTATCAGCACTAATTTGACGGGTCTGTTTAATGTGACCAAGGCTTTGTTTGAAAAATTCAACGCGACTTCATTGCACAAACGCATTGTGAATATTTCTTCAGTTGTGGGTCTTTATGGAAACTTTGGGCAAACGAACTATGCGGCTGCGAAAGCGGGCGTGATTGGAATGACAAAAACTTGGGGTAAAGAGCTAGGCCGCAAGGGCTACACTGTTAACGCGGTTGCTCCTGGATTCATCGCAACGGCAATGACCAAGCAGATGCCCAAAGAGACTCTAGATCAAATGGCAGGCAAAGTGCCTGTGGCGCGTCTTGGTGAAACCGATGATATTGCCAATGCCGTTATGTTTTTGTCGTCAGAGCAGGCGTCTTATATAAATGCCACGGTGATCAGCGTTGACGGCGGGATCGTTCTGTAACATTTAGTGCACAGTATTCGATCAGTATTTTGAATTCTTGGGGGGAAAATGGGATTCAATATCAAAGCATTGGTAACTTTATCGACAGGGCTGGTTCTTTCTTCAGCGCTTGCGGCTCAGCAATTTGCAGTTGCGGGCAAAGCTGCAGCAACCTTTAAGGGATTCGTCAAAGTGAGATCTAATCTTGAACTTTATGTGGAGTCGGTTGAGGCGCAACCTGGGCAGCCAACAGTGGTTCTTGTCAACGGTTTGACCTACACCACCAAGCAATGGGAAAAATACACCACTCATTTAGTGAGCGCTGGCTTTGGCGTGATTCGTTACGACATGCGCGGAATGGGCCAGACGCTTCTTAAGTACGCTCCCGTTTTGAAGGTGATTGATTATAAGGATCAGGTCAAAGACCTCAAAGATCTTTTAGTTCAGCTCAAGGTTCCGACTCCTTATAATGTCATCGGACTTTCTTATGGTGGAGGCATCAGCCTCGCGTTTGCGCAAACCTATCCTAAAGACGTAAAAAATGTGATCGTGATGGCCCCGTTCACTGAGCCTATTGCTCAGACAGACCAGTGGCTGAAAATGCAAGTATGGGCGACTCGTCAGGCAAACCCTTTGAATCCTGCTACAGATGATGAGCTTTATGACTTTTTTCTTCGTCAGTTGATTTACACGACTTATCCGGCTGCAGAGCCCATCCTTCTTGAAAATCCTTACAAACTAGAGGGTGTTTTTAGATTGGTTCAAGGAATTCGACAATACAGAGCTGCTGATGAAGTTAAAAGTCTTCCGAAGGCAGCCCTTAGCTTAATCATTGCTGGCGATGATCGTGTTGTTCCTCGGGATGCATTGATGAACTTTTGGCGAGTGGTTCCGCCTGCTGCTAAAAAAAGCATTTCGATTATTTTGAATTCTCAGCATAAAATTCCCGAAGAGGTGCCTGCTTTTCTTGCAGCTTACACGGGTGAAATTTTGCGCGGAAATAAAGTTTTTTCAGCGGGCCGTTCTTTCACTGCAGATCCAGCCAACGGAACTGTGAAGTATGATGGTGGCCAGTTGCAGCTTCCGCGCGAGCAATAAAAAGTCTTAAAAATAAATTGGATAAGCGTTTTTCTAAAGATTGACGCTTGTTGTCTGGAATGGGTCTGATGAGTGGCAATCTATGCTGCGCTTGCCGATTTATTTATTTTCGGATATTTTCTGGAAGTTCAAAAATCAAGATTTTAGGCGAACTTCGCTGACCCAACTGTTTGGCCGGCAGGTTGCTGCGCTTTGCTTGGATATATTTCACAGGAGTTTTTTGTATGGCAGATCAAAATGACCAACACAATCAAGGCGGACTGATTGCGTTTATTTTCTCGATTGTTTTTGTTTTGGCTTTCTTTGTTTACATCATAGCGATTCACCCTGGTGTTGACCTTCAAGAAAATATTAAAGATCCCGTTTCTAATCTTCAGCAAGTGGCTGAGGTAGATGTTTCAAAGGTGGCAGAACCTTGGGTTTCTAACCCAGACATGGTGACTCATGGTAAAAAGCTTTTCGCGCAAAACTGTGCCATGTGCCACGGAAATGAAGGCAAAGGCGATGGCCCTGCTGGAGCGGCTCTTAATCCTAAACCTCGAAATTTGACCGAAGGTCCTTGGAAAAAGGGTGGCGGTTATATTGGTTGGTACACTGTTTTGACAGAGGGTCTTCAGGGCAGCTCAATGGCCTCTTACGCGAGTCTTAAGCCTGTCGAGCGTTGGTCTTTGGTTCAATTTATTAATTCT
>CANCBY010000268.1 GCA_947374445.1 Pseudobdellovibrionaceae bacterium | reverse complement strand
AAGCTGATGAGCGCTAACTAGAACTGCCATGGGACAGGTTCTCTCTTAGAATGGCCTGGAGCTCAAGTCTTATTGAGGCCTTTTTTGATTTCTCTAATCTGTTGAAGGTGCACACCGCCATGCATAGCCAGAAGCCAGTACCAGCCCTTTACGGTGAAATTTCCAAACCAAGGATGATAGTGCTTGGTCTTAGAGTTTTTATCTTTTACTTGCGGCTCTAGCTGTGTGGGAGTGTGCAAAGCATAGCTTTTAAACTGAGACAAAAGCTCTTCAAAATTTGCCAAGCCCTTGGGTTTAACTTTTGCGGTGTCAACTTTTTGCTTAATAGAACGGTTTGAACCGAGCTCAACAATGGCCATTTGAACACTCTGACCAACAATCATTAAGTGCTCAAGAGTCATTGAAATAGACCAGTAGCGTGAGCTGTCTTCGAGGCCACGAAGAGGTGGTACCAACATTTTTGTTGTGAGTTCTCTTTGGCTGAGGCCTTCGATCTCTTGCAAAATTTTTCCGTGAATTTTGAGAAAGCGCTGAGTGGATACTTCCCACGGAGTGCGCTCGGCCACAAAGGGACGCAAAAATAGATGTCCCATCAGGCGATGAGTCCATGGAATACCAGCACCTGGAGGTGCGAGTATTGGTGGTTGAGTTTGATTTTCTTGCATATGTTACGAGCGTAAAATACCTTCAATTCATGAGCAAACAATTCCACAATAAAATGCATCAAACAATTTCGAGCCTTCAAGAGAAACCTTTTGCAAATTTTCTTCTTAACTTTTTCTTAGGCCGGAAAATTCCTTTTGTGCGAACAGGTAAAGTAAAAATTTTGACCATGACTCCAGAAGAAGTCCGAGTCGAGATTCCAAATCATAAATCTGTGCAAAATCACATAGGCCAGGTTCATGCCGCAGGAATGATGCTTCTTGGAGAGACCGCTTCGGGCCTACTCGCTGGTATGAATATCCCTGAGCAGAGCTTGCCTCTGATAAAAGAGATGAACACAAAGTTTATCAAAAGATCTTCTGGAGCTCTAAAAGCCTCAGCCGTGATGAAGCCCGAGAGCCGCGCTCTTTTTGCTGCCGAAAAAGGCGAGGTGACGATCGATGTTCATGTCACAGACGAAAAAAATGAGACGCCGGTTTTAATTCAAGCCACATGGGCTTGGATTCCCAAGGTCAGAAAATAATTATGGCTTTAGAGCAAGCAGAGTTTTCAGTTCAGCTTCCGATGACGTTTCATCATCTGAAAGCGTCAGAGCCACAAAAGCCCTTGGTTTTATTTCTTCATGGATACACAGATTCTGGATCTAGTCTTTTGCGCAGGGCTCTGAAGGGCGCGGAGCTTTCAGTAAATATTTTAGCTCCCAATGGGCCATTTCCTCTTCCTGTCATGTCTGAAAAAGGTTTTAAAGAAGCGTATGCTTGGTATTTTTGGGAATATGCGACTGATAAGATGGTTATTCATCCCAGAGTGGCGGTCGGAATGTTAAAAAAATTAATTAAAGATTTAGGTTACGAAAAAACTCCCAAGGTGATCGTTGGTTTTTCACAAGGTGGTTTTTTGGCACCTTACCTGTTGCCAGAAATTAAGAATGTAAAAGCTTTGATTGCAGTTGGTTCGGCCTTCAGAGCTCAAGATTATCCGCAAGAGGTCTTGCATCCGGTCATCGCAATTCATGGTGTGCAGGATAAAGTTATTACCATTGAGCGCGCTCGCGAGAGTTTGCTGGAGCTAGCGAAAAAAAAGGGAGTGACTTACGAATTCCATCCCTTTGAAAATCTTGATCACACTATTGATGGACCGGCCAGTAAGCTATTGATTGAAAAAATAAATTCTTTTTTAGTTTGAAAGTAGAGGTTCAAGTGTCGAAATCTATTTTGAGCAGCACGCCAGAAGTTAAGTACCATGAAGAGGCAGCACCTACAGACTTTGCAGCCTTCAAAACAATTGTTCAATCACGACGAACCGTTCGTGGCTTTGAAGCTGAAGCGATTCCTGACTCCGTGGTCGAAGAAATTCTCGATCTGGGGCTGCTCGCACCGAACTCTTCTAATTTGCAGCCGTGGGAGTTTTACTGGGTCAAAGGCGCTGATAAAAAACGTCTGCTCGCTGACTACTGCATGGGGCAAAATGCGGCAAATCTGCAGCGACTATGATTGTTTGTGTGGCTCGCACAAAAACATGGAAGGCTCATTGCCGTCAAATGATCGAGGTTTTAAATCAGCAGGGCGAAGTTCCTGCATTGGTAACGAGTTACTACAAAAAGCTGGCTCCATTCATCTATTCTCAAGGACCTTTTGGAATTTGGGGGCAGATCAAACGAGTGCTGTTTTATTTTGTGGGACTTTTTAAGGTGATACCACGGGGTCCGTTTGGAATCACTGAGCTTGAGGCTTGGGCGCACAAAACTACAGCTCTGGCGTGTGAAAATATCATGTTGGGCTTTCGCGCGGCAGGATACGACAGCTGTCCGATGGAAGGTTTTGATGAGGTTCGGGTGAAACAGCTCTTAGATCTTCCGAGCGATGCACGAGTGACGATGGTCATCGCTGCCGGCCGCCGCAAAAAAGGCGGAGTTTATGGCCCTAGAGTTCGATTTCCGCGAGAGCAATTTATATTTAAGATTTAAGACTAGTTTTAAAAACAAAAAACCCAGCTCGCAGCTGGGTTTTTTGTTTAACTAACTGTCGGTTGCGCGATTATTTTTTCTCGCTCAAATGACGGTCGATGATGCTTTTGAATTCAGGAAATGGATAAGCTCCACGAAGGGAGACACCATTGATCAAGAAACCAGGAGTTCCTGAGAAGCCGAATTTTTTTGCTTCTTCCATGTCGGCATTGATGCGATCCATGAGTTTTGGATCTTGCAAATCTTTTTCTACTTTCTTGAGATCAGCGCCTACTTTTTTAGCTACTTCTTTCATGAAAACTTCGCCTTTGCCACGAAGATCATTTTGGTTTTCAAAAACCATGTCATGAAATTTGTAAGCTTTTTCAGAAGACTGACGAGCAATTGCTTCAAAGTATTTAGCCGCAGGCATAGCTTTAGGATGCATATCTAGAGGTAAATGCTTGTAAACAACTCGTACTTTGTCGCCATAAGCTTTTTCAACTTCTTTTACAGTTTGGTAACCGCGCGAGCAATAAGGGCATTCGAAATCAGAATATTCGATGATAGTTACAGGCGCTGTCGCAGGCCCAACAATAGCTCGGCCTTCTTCGACTTCAGCTTTGAGAGGGTTTTTGAATTCTTCATTTCGTTTTGAAGATTCTTCTTGAGCTGCTTTTTCTGCGCCTTTGTTTTGTGCTTCACGAGCCGCTTTGTTTACGACTTCGATAAATTTTTCTGGATCTTTTTCAATGGCTGCGAAAACGATGCTTGGATCTTTTTCGATAGC
>CANCBY010000267.1 GCA_947374445.1 Pseudobdellovibrionaceae bacterium | reverse complement strand
TTTCAGTTTGACTGGAAAAGCCACGCGTAATGTTTTGTCTTTATGTGTATTTCTCATAGAGAGAACTCCTCCGACGGCTAACACCAAGCCGAGTAAAATAAAATATTTGATGTTTGCCGCTTTCATATAATCCTACTTTGTGATGCCTGAGGTGCCAACGCAGATCGTGGTAGGATTCGTTCCGCCACGTTCTATGTGTCCCTCGGCTTCCAAAACACTTAAAATGTCTTCGTCGAATTGAACGCACTGATTTTGCGATGAGACCAAAGTTTTTGTATTGCCTAGAATCCGAATTGCCCAGGCAATTTGCTGCTTTTCCAGCGCGGTTAACTTTTGCGCTTGTTGAACGTCGGCTAGTGCCGTGAGATTTACTCCCAGTAGCCCTGCCAGAATTAACAAGATAGATTTTTTCATACTTCGACCTCCTCGTCGTTTGATCGTTTTAGTTCAATTCCATATTTTTTCATTTTCTCTCTGACTGTACTGCGACTGATCGCAAGCATTCGAGCAGTCCCTGCAATGGAGCCACTTTCTTCAAGCGCCTTCAGTACAATTCGTTTTTCGTCGGTCATCTGACTGAATTTTAAAGTCGTAAGGTCTGGTGCCTTCTTTTTTCCGGTGGCCAGATCACTTCTTGTTTTAAGCAAACTTGCATCCAGATATTCACCCGACGATAGATTCACCAAAAATCGAATGCAGTGCTCAAGCTCCCTGACGTTGCCTTGCCAGGGTATTTTTTTAAGTTCTTCAACAGTGGACTCAAGAAGAATTTTATTTTGATTTGTTTCTATGTTCGCTTTTTCAAGAAAGGCTTGCGCCAAAATCGCAATGTCTTCAGGACGCTCGCGAAGAGGCTTGATCGTGATTGGCAACACATTCAGGCGAAAGAAAAGGTCTTCTCGAAATAATTTTTCAGCAATGAAAGTTTCTAGAGGAGCATTGGTCGCAGCGATCAGACGAAAATCAATTTTTCGACTCTCGGTTGAGCCTACAGGCGTAATGCATTTTTCTTGAAGAACGCGAAGCAAGCTCGACTGAAGATGTTTTGCCATATCTCCGATTTCATCTAAAAAAATCGTCCCACCGCTGGCGGCCTCAAAGAAACCTTTGCGACTGCGAGCCGCTCCGGTAAAGGCGCCTTTTTCGTGACCGAAGAATTCGCTTTCGATCAGATTTTCTGGGATAGCCGAACAGTTGACGGCAATAAACGGTTTGCCACTTCTAGGTGAGTGGTTGTGAATCGCACGAGCGACCTTTTCTTTACCTGTTCCGTTTTCACCACGGATCAGAACTGAGTCGTTTGATGGCGCAAACTTTAGGACCAGCCGGGCGACTTCCGCCATGGACTCAGAGACGCCCACCATCTGAACACTTTCGATCAGTTTTCGATTTTCTGAATGAGTTGAAATTGAAATGGGTTTTGTGCGGCGCTCGACCTCACGACAGGCTCTGTGGAGCAATCCAAGCAGTTTTGCATCGCCAATGTCCTTTTCGATGAAGTAGACGGCCCCTGACTCAAGTGAGCTGTTGTGAGCATCTATAGAGTCATCGCCTGAAAAGGCAAAGACCGTGAAACCCGAATCCAACTGCTTGAGCTGCCGGATGGTTTCCGGACCGCCGACGTCCGGCATATGGAAATCGACGAGGGCTAAAGAAAAGGGGATCACTTTCTGGCGGACCAGAGCAACGCCTTCATCGCCGCTGGCAGCGGCGCGAACGAAGAAACCTTCGTCTGTTAGAAATGCTGACATTGAAGCTCGAAAGCTTGCATCGTCATCAATAAGCAATATATTGTGTTGCACCCCTGTACCCCCGCCATTTGCTGATAGTACAAATACAGTGCCTATACTTTGGGCGGTGATTTATGTTTAAAAATCATTAAGATCGCATTTAATGGGATCTGAGCTGCCTTTTGCGCGTATTGCAGGGTAAAAATTGCATGGCCGTTTTGTCCCCAGCACAATGCTCGAGCGTAAGTGTTTAATTGCAAAGGCGATTATCTAATCTCTGGATGGCGATTGTCCGCCACCTCGGCTGATCGCCACCGGTTAAATTACATTGGTCGATTCGATTCGCGCTGAATTTTTTTAAGGATTATTGCTAATGGGCAAAATCCAGTCAGACTAGATTGCAGCAAATTGGCGCCTACAAATGCCGTGAACCACAGCCAATTGGGCGAATGGTACTGTGCCAATGCAAGACTCAATAAAATAAATGAGCCAGCAAAGGCGCGAATTTGATTTTCAATTGTCATGTCAGGCTCCCTTCAGAATTCATTTCAGCACGGATTGCTCCGACTCTACTTTTTCCGACAAACCAGAAATAGAGAACAGGCACTGCAAAGCGACTTAAAATGGTCGCGGCAACTTCTCCAAAGATAAGACTGACAGCGAGTCCCTGGAAGATCGGATCAGCAAGCATCACAGAACTACCGACAACGACTGCCGCGGCAGTTAACAACATCGGACGGAACCTCAAGACACCTGCACTCACGACAGCTTCTTTCAGGTTCATACCGAGCCCCAATTGGTGCTCGATGAAATCAACGAGAATGATCGAGTTTCTCACGATGATCCCGGCCCCTGCGATAAACCCGATCATAGAGGTGGCCGTAAAATACGATCCCATTATGGCGTGACCGGGTAAAATTCCAATGAGACTAATCGGAATAGGCGCCATGATGATGAGCGGAACTGTGAAGCTCTTAAACCAGCCAAGAACTAAAATGTAGATCAAGACCATGACGACAGCGAAGGCGCCCCCCAGGTCTCTGAATACCTCGTAGGTGATGAACCACTCTCCGTCCCACTTAACGACAGGGGCAACCGTGTTCCACGGCACGTCAGCCGTTTGCAGGGGGTACTTGATCTGCGGAGCTAGCTTCAGAATTCCGTAAACTGGCGCCTCCTCACTTCCCGAAAGCTCGCTCATCACATACGAGACTGGCTTTAAATTTTTTCGGTAGAGCGCTGCATTTGGTTCATCCTTAGAGGATTTCAGAACTTGGCTAGCTTCTACCGTTCCGGTTTCAAATGATGGAATGCGAAGCCCAGAAAACGGCTGATCACTTGAGCGCGCATCTTGCTTCAATGATAAGTCAACGCTGACGTCCTCGGGGGATTTCACGTTTGCTAACGTGGTCACTGGAGTTTCTGAAAACGCCAAGCGTCCTAGCGCCATCAACTCACTTGAATTTGTTCCGAACAGACCTCCTTGCGTCTGATCGTATTCATAGACCCTTCGTGGGCGACCTAGTCTCAGAGTTGTGTCGAGATCGACAACGCTCGGCTCACTGGCAAATATGGCTTCGATTTCCTTTGTCACTTTTTCGCGGGTCTGAGCATCCGGCCCATAAACTTCCGCCATCATTGTCGCAAGCACCGGAGGACCAGGTGGGATTTCCAAAACTTT
>CANCBY010000266.1 GCA_947374445.1 Pseudobdellovibrionaceae bacterium | reverse complement strand
CTTTTGCCGCTCACTCACACAGTTGCTGTGACTCGAGGTCTTATGACTCGAGGTTTTGAGTGGACCTATCTTTTCAATATTATTGCATTGATAACTGTGTCAGTGGTGTTGGTCCGCAAGGCGACTGATAATATCAAAAAAAGACTCATCAGCTAAAGCTCAGTTTCATCTAAGGGGTCTTCCTCAGAGCCTTCGAAAGTTTGTTCGCTTCCTGGCTTTTCGCTGTCTACAGACGGGGTGGCAGATATGCTTCCAGATGGATTGAGGAATGAATCAATATTTGCTGTTCCTACTTCATATTGTTCTTTGGTGATTCTGTCGTATGTGAAAAGACGTTCGATAATGGTTTTTACTCTGTGTCGGGCGAAAGGAGTTAAACTTTTCTTAAAGTACGAACGTGAATATTTTTCTGGACTTGGTAATAAGAAGACCAAAAAAGCGGACTCATCGAGAGAAAGCTCGGCGGGTGATTTTTTAAAGTAAAACTCAGAAGCTGGCTTGAGACCATAAAGATCTTTTCCGAATTGAACGACGTTGAGGTACTTTTCAAGAATTTCTTTTTTGCTGAGAACTTTTTCGATCCGCATAGTGATTAAGGCTTCAAGAAGTTTTCTTTGAATTGTTTTGTCTTTTGAAAGAAACAAATTTTTTGCGAGCTGTTGGGTGATTGTCGAGCCACCGCGGGCAAACTTGCCTTTTTCTAGATTGGATTTAAAACTATTTTCCATCTCTTGAAAATCAAATCCATGATGTTGGTAGAAAGAAGAGTCTTCTGTCAAAACAAGCGCTTTGATCATATTCTCTGATACGTGCTTTAAGTGCACATAATTTTTTGAAGTCGGGCAGAGATCCACTTTATAAAGTTTGGTAGTAATGCAGCCTTTGATGTCTTTGTCAGTTGGAAATTGACTGATCATCCAGGTCAACATAATGAGGCCGGCAGCAAAAAATACCAATGCAACTTTAGCGCTTAATTTAAAAGTGTTGATGAGAGTTTTGGTCATGATAAAAAATTATTTTCTTTCATCCATTGGATAGAGTTCCTCAATGCTTGCTTTGAGGAGCTGGGCTTAAATTTAAGTTCCTTTTGCGCTTTTTCTGAACTGAACCAATGATAGAGCGTTGCTGTCCAGGAATTTTCTCTGCTCACTGGAAAAGGTAGCCCCAAAGATCCTACTTGGTCTCCTATAATACCCAAGGCATGAAGTATGAAGTCTGGCATTTTATAGGGAGGGGGGCTTTGACCCGCTATCAGTGCGATTTCAGAAAATAAATCTTTGATCAGCCAGTTTTCTCCACACAAGATATAGCGTTCGCCTGTGCGGCCCACTTTCCAAGCGCTAAGAATTCCGTCGATGACATCTTCAAGGGCAACAACATTAACTCCGCCAGAAGTGTAGAACTTAAAACTTCCTCTGGCGACATTGACTTGGGTTTTACGACTTCCTTTGCGAGCATCACCGGCACCATAAATTGTGCTTGGATTTAGAATAACTGAGTCGATTTTTTTGCTCTGTGTGGCGGCGACCACGAGCTGCTCGGCTTTTCGTTTTGTTTCAAAATAACCTAAGTTGAGGTGACTTAGAGTGTACGCACTCTCTTCATTTAGAATGTCTTCTGGCTTAAATCCCGCACCAACTGCGACCACACTGCTGATGTGGACCAAGCGACGCACATCCATCTGTGAGCAAGCGTGAATGACGTTTTGTGTTCCGGTGACGTTCACTTTTTCCATCAGGCCGCGCTCTGATTTTTTATAGGCCACAAGCCCTGCCGCATGAAAAACAGTATCGATTCCTTTGAAGGCTAACGGTAGACTATCTAAGTTAGTGACATCGCCATAAATGTATTGGCAAGGGACTCCGTCTAGTTCTGACAGGTCACTTGATTTTCTGACTAGCGCAAAGATCTCGTGCCCTTCAGCCAAAAGTCTGCGTGTGAGCCAGCTTCCTAAAAATCCATTGGCCCCAGTGACCAAGACTCGGCTCATTGCGCACTCCTCGTGTATAAGTCGTGAGTCTAGCTCAGCCCGCAAAGTAAAGGCAAAAGCAAAAGCGAATGAGACTAAGGTATGAATTCGGTCGCGCCCTCTGCCCTGCTGCGCCGAGATATGTCAATATCAGTTCATGATTGAACTCAAAGGCCTTTCTGGAAAATCACTTTTCGTAAATCATGAACTGATTCGGACAATGGAAGAGGGCCCAGAAACAACAATTTGTTTTGTGGATGGCACACGCATTCCGGTTCGAGATAAACCGCAAGAAATTTTAGAAAAAGTAGTTCAGTTTAAACTTCGTCTACAACAGCTAGATATTCGGGAATAACTAAAATGGAAATGACAACGATCTTAGGTCTTCTTATTGGTATCGGTGGAATTTTATTCGGCAACATTATTGAGGGTGGCCATCTAGGCTCTCTCGTTCAGGGGGCTGCTGCTATTATCGTTTTCAGCGGCACTATTGGCGCGGTGATTTTATCTTCTAAAAAACGCGATCTTATGCTTGGCTTAAAAATGGCTCGAGAGGTGTTCTCTGAAGTCGACGAGAAAAAGCAAAGAGTCATTCTCGATGAAATTCTTGAGAGCGCACGGATTGCCCGAAAAGAATCAATTTTAGCAATTGAGGCAAAAATTGGTGGAATGAGCGATCATTTTTTAAAGAATGTTTTGCAAAGCGTAGTTGACGGAGTGGACCCTCAAATCATCCGTTCGATATACGAAAAACAAATCGATCTCGAAGAAGAAAAGCTCAATGCCGGAGCCAAAGTTTGGATGGATGCTGGTGGATTCGCGCCAACGGTCGGAATTATTGGAGCCGTTCTTGGACTGATTCACGTGATGGGCAATCTGTCTGATACGAGCAAATTAGGAGCTGGTATTGCGGTAGCCTTCGTTGCCACAATTTATGGAGTGGCATCATCAAATCTAATATTCATTCCAATTGCAAATAAGCTAAAGAAGCGAGTGCAAGACGAAATTCGCATCAGAGAAATGACTCTCGAAGGTGGCTTGGCCATTCTTTCGGGTCTTACGCCGAGTTTGATTGATCTTAAGTTACAGTCATTTTTAGAGTCTGAAGAAAAAAAATAGGAGACTCTGTCGATGGCTCGCAAAAAAAAACATGAAGAGCATGAAAACCACGAAAGATGGCTTGTATCCTATGCCGATTTCATCACGCTACTTTTTGCTTTTTTTGTGGTCTTGTACGCAACCTCAAGCCAAAATCAAGAAAAAGAAAAAAAGTTTGAAGACTCCATCCGAGCCGAGTTCAAAATGGCAGGGGTTGGTGGTAACAGTTCGCAAACCGGTGGAATGTTAGGGCAGATCATTGATCCTATTGACGTTTTCCAACAGCGGAATATTGGCAATGGCGAGCTCGAAGATTACGTTCAGCGAATTTTGCAAAAGAACATGACCGAAGA
>CANCBY010000265.1 GCA_947374445.1 Pseudobdellovibrionaceae bacterium | reverse complement strand
AATTCACAGATTATTGCCGACATGCATTTTTACTATGCTGAGCTTCTTTATGACATGAACAAGTTTGATGAAGCCGGGGTTCAATATCGCTGGGTTGTGGATAATGCTCCTAACTCGAAATACGCTAGTAAGTCTGCTGAAAACGTAGTGCTTGCTCTAGAGCGCGACATTCCAAAAGACCAAGAAATTTCCAAGCAAGTTGGAAACAGCTTGGATCCTGTTGCCTTCGATAAACGAGTGGATCGATTTGTTGCCATCAGTCAGTGGTATACAAGTAAATTTCCAAATTCTGAAAAAACACCTGAGATTAAATTCCGAGCTGGTCGCCTTCATTATCAATACAACCAATTTGATCAGGCGATACCTTACTTTAAAGAGATCGTGCAGAAGCATCCAAAAACCAAGTACGCAGAATATTCAGCCAACTTGATCTTGGATATCTATAACCTGAAGAAGGATTACGCAGGACTTGAAAAATCAGCCTCAGATATGTTGGCGGTTCCTGGAATTGCAAATTCAAAAACCGGCGGCGATATTCGTGAGGTCCTTGAGAAAGCAAGTTTTAAGAAGGCTCAAGATCTTGAGTTGGCCAAGGACTACTCAGGTAGTGCGATGCAGTTCATGGCATTTGCTAAGCAAAACCCGAATTCTTCTTTGGCTTCTGCAGCCCAGTTCAATGCGGCGATTAATTACGAGCGAGCGAGTTTAGTGGCGAGTGCCATCGGAGCTCATATCTTGATTTTGCAATCAAAAGATAAAAACGCAGAACCATTCAAGGTTAAATCACGACGTATCATTGGCAAATTATACCAAGACTCTGGAATGCTTGAAGATGCGGCCAATGCTTATCAAAGCTCTGCCAATGAGTTGGGACATGATCCTTTGGCGATCAACCTTGTCTACAATGCGGCTGTGTTGAACGAGGCGTTGGGGCGCAATGATTTAGCCCTGAAACAGTACCAAGGTTATTATGAAAAAAATAAAAAACGTGATCGTGTTGATGCTCTTTACTCTATGGCTACGATCTATCGAAGGCAAAATAGCCTGAGCAAGGCTTCAGAAAAATACAAAGAGTATGTTTCTGCTGGTACAGGTGATTCTGAAAAAAATGTTGAATCTGCTTATCAGGTTTATGCGATCTCAAAACAACTCAATCGCAGGAGCGAAACCGATACTTGGAAGTCGCGAGCATTAGGACTTCAGCGTAAATACTCGCCGGATCGCCGCGGGGTTGGCGCGACTTATGTGGCTAAGATTAAACTCGAGGATTCTGAAACGGCTTTTCATGATTTGAAGGCAATTAAAATTCCCGCCAATCCAAAACGACAGCAAGCGGCTGTTCAGCAAAAAATTGCGATGATGACGAAACTCAACAATCAGCTCTTAGAAGTCATCAAGTATGACAGCGGTGAAGAGATTGTTGGTGCGTTGTCACTACTGGGTCAGGCGAATCAGCATCTTGGTGAAGCCTTGGTTGCGGCTCCAATCCCGGGGGGCTTTACGGCGGATGAGACAAAGCAATACAAAGAAGGTATTGCCAAAATTGCAGCTCCGTTCTTTGCAAAAGCGAAAGAGAGTTTGAAGGCCGCTGTTGATAAGGGCTCTGAGTTGCAAGCGTATGGGCCTAGTTTTTTAAAAGCACGTGAACTCTTGGCGGCAGTTGATGCCAACTTAGTATATGAGCATGGCGAAATTTCTTCTGATGTAAAACAAACGCAATGGATGGGTTTATGAAGAATTATCAAAAAAGACTGATCGCATTTTTTGGTATTGCCATATTTGTGGCTTCTTTTGTTGCCTGTTCTTCAGCGAGCAAAAAGTCAGAACAGCCGCCAGCAGAGGAGATCGATTCTTCTGCAGCTGCTTATGAGCCACCACCCTCTCAGATAGTTCCGGCAGCACCCTCGCCGGAGGCCAAAGCAGAACCTAAGGTCGAAACAAAAAAAGCGACTGCATCGAATCCATATCAAGGACTCAGCGATGCGATTAAAAGCGGCAATGATGAAGCGGTTTTTCGTTCGGCGTCTGGTGTTTTGGCGCAAACGCCGAACGATTCTAAAGCTCAGAATGCCATGGGTCTTTATCATTATCGCAAAGGTCGATTTTTGGCCGCTCAATATTTTTTCTTGAAAGCTATAAAAACGAATCCTAACGCATCGGATTTATACAACGGCCTCGGCTTAAGTTGGTTGGGGCTGAATGATGAAAAAGAAGCCATAGCCGCGTTCAAAAAAGCTGTTGAGTTAGATTCTTCGAGTCTTGCGGCAGCGGTAAATCTATCTTCGATTTACATGGCAAAAAAAGATTATGCTAGAGCCATTGTGCCTTTAGAGATGGCCGTCAAGCGAGGGCCAAAAGATTTCAAAATTCTGAATAACTACGGAATTGCTTTGGCTGCTACAGGAAAGTACTCCCAGTCTAAAGACCAGTATCAAGCGGCTCTGTCGGTGAATTCTTCAGCAAAAGATGTCATGCTCAATTTGGCCATTCTGCAAATTGAGCACTTGAAGAACTTTCAGGACGGTTTGGATATGTTGAGTAAGTTGAAATTTTTAGGACCACCCGAGGGGGCTAGGTCTAGAATTAATTCTTTGGAAAATATTGCAAAAGCGGGCTTAAAATAGGATTTGGAGATTTCTAATCACATGAGAATGAAATTTTTAGGACAATGGCTTTTGGCCTTCAGTTTTGGTGTCTTGGCTCTTTGCAGCTGTGAGTCGGCGATGGCGCAGTCTTCAACGACTCCTCTGCCAGCACAGAGTAATGTTTTGAAATCAAAAGAAAAAAAGCAAACCTTAAGCTTTGAAGATGAGTTGGTTGAAGGCAATACGCAAAAGCCTGAACTTTTTTATTTGTTTCAGAAAAAGAACTTTAACTACAAGCGTTTGATTCGTCTGCGTGAAAATTTTCTTCCCGAAATGAGAAAAACATCTGAGGAAATTCAACGAACTCGGGGTATCAATTGAAGTCGCCAATCATTATTCGAATCTTTAAAGATTCAAAAATGCAAGAAGTGAAGCAGTTTGAACAAGGCCAAGTTATTTTTGGCCGAGATGCTGATGTTCAAGTTGAGCTCAATGATGACGCTGTTTCGTCGATCCATTGTCTCATTGAGCTTCGTGATTCTGGCTACTACCTTTGTGATTTAGGTTCTCAAACAGGCACTTTCAAAAATGGAAAACAAATTTTGGATGAGCCTGTTTCATCGGGCGATCAAATTAAAATAGGACCATTTACAATTCATTTTTTCATCGGCGTTCCTAAGCCAAAAGCTCCTCCGGGACAAGTGGCCAATTTGGTGCCAACGAATTCGAATGCCAGTGCGAGCGAGATAGCTCCAGTGAATTCTATGCCTCCAAAACCAGCGGTGAAAGAAGTTGTGCAGCCGCAAGCTTCGCCAGCGGTTCCGGCTCCTCCAAAGCTGCCTGAAACCAGCAAG
>CANCBY010000264.1 GCA_947374445.1 Pseudobdellovibrionaceae bacterium | reverse complement strand
AATGCTTATTACCTTGAGAGTCATAGATCTCAACACCTGAGCTAAAGTGTGAAGTTGCATATGGATCTTTGATGTTGAATTTTTTATTGGCTTCCATACGAGAATCTAAGTTTAGATCTAGCTTCACTTCTTTGGTTGCTTTAGCTGGAGTCATTGCACGAGGGAACTTAATATCGCCAGTCTTGTTAATGATCTGACCTTTTTCATCGGCATCATAACCTTGCACGCGTTGATTGTCGTTAGAGACCATGTAACCTTCGCGGTCAAAGTGGAAAGAACCATCACGAGTAAACGACTCTCCATCTGTACCTTTAACTTTGAAGTAACCGTCACCAGAAATCGCTAAGTCAGTGACTTTATCTGTAGAATCGACGTTACCTTGAGTGAGGATTGGATTGACAGCACCGATCTTCACACCGCGACCGATTTGATTACCACCAAGAACACCTTTTAAGCTCTTTGAAATGATATCTTGAAACTCAGCACGTGAGGCTTTGAAACCTGTGGTGTTGGCGTTGGCGATGTTATCGCTTGTTACTCCGAGTGCTTCACCGTGCGCTGTTAAACCACTGACGCCAGTGTATAGTGATGAGAGAATTCCCATTATGACCTCCATGTCATCGGCCGAATCAATCAGTCATCGGCCTTGTTGGAGGGCTTCCTCTACGAGGACCAGCCCTAATTATTTATTTTTAAAAACACTTACTTTTTTTAAATCTTTTTTATTCCTTTTCTTAAATCTGCTTACATCACAATTGTTGAATCAATGTTGGTGAAGACATTTTCTTTAAGAGCAGTCTTATCCATCACTGTCACAACTGTTTTATTTTTAACACTGACAATCAATGCTGAATCATTCATCAGAATCAAAGAGTCTTTTGAACCCTTGGCTGCTGCACGACCGACGGCATCGTTTAATCTTTGCATGTCTTCTGCACCAAACTTAATGCCTCGGCTCATCATTCGCTCCACTGCATGGTTTGAAAACTTCACCCCTTCAAGGTTGGCAGGATTGATTTTCGGTTGCAGATTCGTAAGATTGGTGCTTTGTGGAGATTGCACTCCATTCAACACATCCTCGAATGACGGACCGCCGCCGAGCTTGTTGCCATTGACTGGCTTGGCTCCTGGCTGTTGCAGACTGTCTAAATTTCCTAGCTTCTTAATGTCCATACGACGTTATAACTCTTTCTTTAACCTTGCGGTTAGTTTGTGACTTCAGCGGGTGGTTTTTCTGCCTGCGATTTTTCATCTACAGGTTTTTGAACCTCTGGCTTAGGCGATGCGTTTTGGTTAGGCCTTGAATCTCTGATCTCTTCATCAGATCTTGTCTCTTTGGCCAACTTCATCATCATATCCCGACTCATCCCTACGTTGTCCATCATTGATGGCTTTGTAGTTTTGTCTTGGGCGCCCTCGTCTGCTCCCTCTGCTGCCTTGTTATTAGTTTGCGCTACCCCTGCTTGCTTATTCAAGTCCCGGCCAGGAATATTTTTTGAAATCTGGCCATTCTTCATAAGACTTGGGTCCACAATTTTCTTCACATCTTTCAATTTGATACTTTGAGTCCCGACCAACAGCACGGGTCCTTCAGCCGAATAGTTCACACCAGTGATGACTCCATCAAAATCCGTCTTCACAGCGAGTTTGTGATCGTTCGTCGCTACCGCTTCGATAATCATTTGATAGTCACCAGTGGGAGCATTTACGCCCTGTTCATTTTGACCATTCCAAGAAATATTATTAGCACCGCTCTTAAGATTTTTCATCTCTAGCTTGCGAATAATATCTCCGTCTGAATTACGCACTTTGATCGTCACTGATTTGGCATTGTCAGGAAGATTGAAATTAATGTCATGGGCCTTGTCGCCCTTCACGCGGGTGATCTTAGAGCTGTCACCTGAAACTGCTTTGCCAATGAAATTGAGCGCCTGAAAGTTTTCTGCAGGTCTTTGCCCATTTCGTATGTCAGTCAAAGTCGTATTCATGTTTTGCATTTGCTCCACAGAAGAGAACTGCGCCAGCTGCGCCGCCATCTCATGTGATTTCAGAGGATTTGTCGGATCTTGATTTTTCATTTGGGCCAACATCAGCTTCATAAAAGCATCTTTATCCATTTTGTCGTTACCAACTGCACGGATTTTTTTAGATGGGTCCACATAATTGGGGTCCGCTATTTTATTTAGCACGGCCCCCATATCTTGATCTTCAAATCTCTTATCGCCAGCACTGATGGTGTTCACGCCACTGGATTTTTGAATGGAGTCTCCTGCGGAGACTCCTGGTTTTGTTCCTAGTTTTGTGTTCATCACTGACATAGCAATTCTCCCGTTTGATTTATTTTAACATTCTTTTCAAATCGCCACAAATTTCTAAGCGACCAAATCAACAGCTGAACCCTTTCCTGAACCTTCGTACCGTCTGAGACTCGCCGCCTTGGCTTCGTCTGCCGGTTTCAAAGGATCAACAGCTTGTCGTCGCGATGCATAGGCCTTGATTCCTGTGGTTTCATAAAAGTTATCTCGATTCGAGAGATTGTCTTCTCTGAATTGCCCCATAAACTGCCTTGCTTGCTCGCGCGCCATATCTTGTTGAGGTTGCTGTTTTTGTTGATCTCGAGTGCTGTCGTTATTGGCAGTACCATTGCCGACATCAACCTTGACATGATCAATAGCTAGCTTGTGTGTGCCGAGTGATGACTTCAGATCCACAAGGCTGCTCTCGATGAGCTGCTTGGCCTCTTTGGTTTCTGTTTGCATCTCGACATTCACTTTGCCCTCATTGACGAGCACTCGCAGATGAACTTGGCCCATGCCCTCAGGACTCATCTTTACAACTGCTTCGCCGCCACCTTTTTTGATCATGTACTGTGCTTGATTCATGATCTGTTGGATGTTGGCTTGGTTCTCGCCTTTACTAGCATTGGCTGCGGCGGCCGCAGCTGCGCCTCCGGCTCCACCAGCGAGCGCTGCTTGAGTGCTCCCTGCGTGATTGGCAACTTCCCTACCAATTGCTGTTTGACCAGCACTTTGCCCTGCCCCTGGATCTACAAAAAATCCAGGAGGAGCTGCACTCGTTGAGCCAAGACCTTGAAGTCCTGAATCAGAGTCGCTGCTCGCACCGCGATCTTTTCCTCCAGAAAAACTTTGACCACCGCCACGACTAGATCCGCCCTGCATTCCTTGCAATGAAGATTGAGGTGACATGGCCATTCCTCCAGCCGTCATTGACGCCGCTGGATTGCCATTCATTTTCTGCTCCATTTTTAATGCTGCTGCATTTGTCGGATCTTCCTTCACAGCCATAGACAAAGCTCCCGCCGCTGCCCCCAGAGCCGCAAGGCCCTTGAGCAATTCAGCTGCTGCTTCATCATCAGTCATAGGCGCTTGCGACATTTGCTCTGTGAGACCTGCCATCCGCGGATCCACTGGTGCTTGTGCCGA
>CANCBY010000263.1 GCA_947374445.1 Pseudobdellovibrionaceae bacterium | reverse complement strand
GCAATACCAGCCGCAGGTTTCATTCTGTGATAACGATAATTCTCGATCGAGTGATTGGATTGTCGGCGATGTCATTCATGGCAGCGATTGCACTTTTTTATGATTTCGATTTTATTTGGGCTCACGAAAATTTGCATATACTTGCGTTTGTGCTTTTAGCGTTGATGATTATCTTTGTGATATCCTGGAGCGCCGGATTTTATAGCCCGCTCAGGCACTCAAGGCGTTTACACAAAATTGCACTTCGTATTCCTGGGCATCATCGTATTTTTCAATTGTGGGATGCCATTTTGGCTTTTCGCGAACACAAGACTCAGTTGCTAAAAGCATTCGCATTCAGCTTTGTCGGCCAAGTAGCCAGCATCTGGGTTTTTATTCAGTCGGGCGAGTTGCTCGGCTACCACTTACCACTTCATGTTTATTTTGTAGTGGTACCGATTGGCTTTATGATCACAGCCATTCCGATTTCACCTGCTGGGATTGGTATTGGTCAGGCGGCGTTTTTATTTCTCTTTAATGTGTTTCAAGGCACTGAAAACAACTTGGGAGCCACCGCTGTCACCGCCATGCAGGCATGTTCTCTTGCTTGGGGCATTGTCGGTGCCGTGATATATATTTCTATGAAGGGCGTCCGATCGAACGATACTCAAACCCAGCCGATTTAACATCTTTGGGGTTGTAGATATTTCTTCCATCAAAGATAAGCGCCTGCTTCATCAGCGACTTCATTTTTTCAAAATTAGGTTCACGGAAAGATTTCCACTCGGTCAATATAATCAACGCTTGAGCGCCTTCAAGTGCTTGATATTGATCTTCAAAAAAACTTAGTTGAGGGTTGTTTTTGAAGTGGGACTTCATCGGCTCTCCAGCAACGGGATCATAAGCCGAAACCTGCACTCCTTCGCAAAGCAGGGCTGAGATCAAGTCAAGAGACGGCGCCTCTCTGATATCATCAGTGCCAGGCTTAAATGAAACTCCCCAAACAGCCACTTTCTGTGAAGCTGTCACTTTAGATTCTTTAAGCTTTAAAATAATTTTTCGAATAAAATTATTTCGCTGCAACAAATTTGTTTGCTCTACACTATCAAGAATTTGCATGCGCTCACCTGCATCAGCACCGGCCTTGATGAGAGCTCGCACATCCTTCGGAAAGCAAGAGCCTCCATAGCCAACACCTGCAAAAATAAAGTGTGGGCCAATTCGTGGGTCGGAACCAATTCCGCGACGGACATTTTCGATATCAGCCCCCACTTTTTCACAAACTCGCGACAACTCATTCATTAATGAAATTTTTGTGGCCAGCATCGCATTGGCTGCATACTTGGTCATTTCACTAGATAAAGAGTCCATCATCAAAAGCGGATTACCGCTCTTTAAAAAGGGCTCATAAAGCCTACGCATGGCATCTCGTGCTCGATCACTCTCGCAACCGACGACGACACGCGAGGGTTTGAGAGCGTCTTCAATCGCACAGCCCTCACGCAAAAATTCTGGGTTTGAAACAACATCAAACTCAAAGCTCGCAAGGCGAATAGAGAGCTCTTTCTGAATGACGTTTTTTACTTTTATGGCAGTACCCACAGGAACTGTCGATTTGATCACGACCACTTTGTAGTCATTCATCTCGCGTCCGATAGTCTCAGCCACCTGAAGAACATGTTTTAAATCAGCCGAGCCGTCGGTGTCTGACGGTGTCCCAACCGCAATAAATAAAATATCTGAAGTTAAAACTGCCTGCCGAAGATCCAGAGTAAACTGAATCCGCTTTGCTTTGAGATTGCTCTCAATCAGATTTTCAAAACCGGGCTCATATATCGGAGACTCCCCCGCTTTGAGCTTCGCAATTTTTGCATCATCAATGTCTGCGCAGATAACATCGTTTCCCATTTCGGCAAAACAAATCCCAGTGACAAGCCCAACGTAGCCAGTTCCAAACACCGAAATCTTCATCGGCCACTTCCTAAGAAGACTACCCTGACAGTGCGAAGTAAAATCTGAAAATCCATCAGCGGAGAATAATTTTTAATGTAGTAGAGATCATACTGAAGCTTTTCTTGTGCGTCTTCAACCGAAGCCCCATAAGGATACATAACCTGAGCCCACCCGGTCAGCCCGGGCTGAATCAAGTGTCGCATATTGTAGAATGGAATTTGCTTTTCAAGATCTTGATTGAACTCAGGCCGCTCAGGCCGAGGCCCAACAAAGCTCATCTGTCCTTTTAAAATATTCAAAAGCTGCGGGAGCTCATCAATGCGAGTCTTTCGCAAAAAATTACCACATTTCAGAATTCGCGAGTCTTTGACTTGCGCCCACTGAGCTTTTCCAGGAGCTTCGGCGTTCAAAATCATCGAGCGCAGCTTGAGAATTGTGAAGTCCTCACCGCCTTTTCCCGTTCGGGTTTGGCGATAGACCACAGGCCCTGGTGACTCAAGATAAATCAGGGCAGATGCCAGCAAAAGTAAGGGCGCCGTCAACACCAATAACGTCAAAGAGACACCAATATCAAAAAGTCTTTTTACTCTTTGCCGGATCGGATGGCTTACAATCACAAAGCCCTCGCCCATCGCAAACCACTCCGGAGCCAAATAATAAACTGGCACCTTCCGCCAAAGATTTTCGTAAAAAGCGCTGAGGTCATGAAGAGTCTGACCTTGAAAGCGAAGATCCATCAAAAAATGAATGAGTGTGGTACCGGCGGGGTCGCCAATGGGCATGAGGTAGTCGGTCTTTTCAACAGCAACGATCACCCCAGCCCAATTTTTTTTGAGCTGCAGATTCAGGTTATTAAAAATACCGGTCGCACTTTTTTCACAAACTAAGAATTCAACTGAGCCAGTAAGTTCCTGTCGCTCGAGATCTTTTTTAATCCCTGGCAAAAATCCAGGGCTTGCCAAAATCAGCCAACGAGAGTTTTGTGATTTTTTAGAAAACTCCGAAAGAACTAACTGTCGGTACAGATTAGACACCAAATAGAAACCAATCAGGGACCCAAGTAAAACACCGCGGCCATAAAGCCCGGCCTTTTCTTTGCCGACAAAATAGTTGATGACTACAACAGCCAAAACTGTGGCTCCTGAGGACAACATGCCTCGCAACCATTTTTGCCGTGCCGGAGCCGCCACCTGGATCTCATAGCCACCAAAAATATACAGGCTGATCAATTGAATAATGGAGATGACCCCTAGCTCAATCCAAGGAATTACGAAGGACTCGCCCCCTTCAAAACGGATCTGCACGACCAACCAAAAAACCAAAACCAGCATAACGAGGTCTATGACGAGGAGCTTGATCTTTTCTGCTTGGGCAAAAACCACAGAGGACGACTTCATGAGGCGAGCATAGTCGAAAAGCCCAGGTTTTGAGACGAAAAACACAGCTATTTCGCGGGACGACATAGGCGAGCCCACCAATTAAGGGGCTAAAAATATTCACACTTCGCAAATAG
>CANCBY010000262.1 GCA_947374445.1 Pseudobdellovibrionaceae bacterium | reverse complement strand
CCGGTGAGTGTGAGAGTCACTCCTTGCAGAGTTTCAAATTTTTCTCCTTGCTGGCCTTGCGACACGATAATTTTTTTGCCTTTGATCTCGTTCATATCAAAAGCGTGCAAAGGTTGTCCGAGTTCGATCATCACGTAATTGGTGACGTCGACCACGTTGTTGATCGAATTAAGACCCACACCCTGAAGACGCTTTTTTAACCATTCGGGCGAAGCTTGCACCTTCACACCGCGCAGAGCTCGTCCTGCATAACGAGGGCATTGCTCGGATTGCACACTCAAAGCAACCAAGGCTTGAGTGGAATCCGGCGAGACTTTGTATTGAGGCGCCATTTTTTTCAAAGGGCGACCAAGCAAACAAGCCACTTCGCGAGCCAAGCCGTAGTGGCTCAAGCAGTCCGCACGGTTGGGCGTGACCTTCAACTCGAAAGTCACATCATCAAGCCCCTGGTACTCAGCAAAGGGTTTACCAATGGGTGCGTTCTCTGGAAGAATTAAAATGCCATCAGACTCTGTGGCAAGCCCTAGCTCTTTCACTGAGCATAGCATACCGCCCGACTCAACATCGCGGATGACTGAGTTTTTAATCGCAAAGCCACCAGGCAAAATCGCTCCTGGAAGTGCTACCACAACTTTGTCGTCTTGCTTGTGATTTTGAGCGCCGCACACGATTTGATGAACCACACCTTCGCCCGTCATCACTCGGCAGAGCGAAAGCTTATCTGCATTGGGATGCTTGGCTTTTTCAAGGATAAGACCTGTCACCACAAACTGAAAATCTTTAGCAAGACTTGTGATCTCTTCGACCTCAAGGCCTGCTTTGGTCAAAAGCTCAGCCAAGGCCTCTGGCTTAGCCATCATATCTTGAACATCAACAAAATCTTGCAGCCATTTTAAACTTATTTTCATACTTCAAACTGCCTTACGAAACGCATGTCGTTTTCTGGAATGAGACGGATATCATCGATGCCGTATTTGATAATGGCCATGCGCTCGATACCAAAACCAAAAGCAAAACCTTGCCACTTCGGATACTCTACATGAGCGTGCTGAAATACTTTCGGATTGATCAAGCCACAACCGCCGATTTCAATCCAGCCCGATTGCTTGCACAGACTGCAACCTTTGCCTTTGCAAATCGGGCAGGTGCAATCGACTTCAGCTGAAGGCTCAGTGAACGGAAAAAAGCTTGGGCGAAAGCGCGTCTTGAGCCCCGAACCAAAAAACTCTTTCACAAAAAAACTGATCGTGCCTTTAAGATCTGCCATCGACACCTTAGTGTCGACGCACATGCCTTCGATCTGATGAAAATTTGGCAAATGCGAAATATCTGAATCACAGCGAAACACCGGCCCGGTGCCAATGATTCGAAGAGGCGGCTTTTCGCTCTCAAGCGAGTGAATTTGAATGGGCGAAGTGTGTGTTCTTAGAACGTGAGTCTTATCAATGAAAAATGTATCCTGCATATCTCTGGCAGGATGATCAGCCGGAATATTCAAGGCTTCAAAGTTGTAGTAGTCCTTCTCTATGAGAGGACCTTGGCGAAGTGAGTAGCCCAAACGGCCCATAATTCCTGCGATCTCGTTGATCACGCGGTGAACCGGATGTTCGCTGCCAATTTGCAGCGGATAGCTCGGCAGACTCAGATCGATCTCCTCAGAAAGCATTTGTGCATCGATTTCTTGTTTTTTGAGGGCCTGTTCTGCTTCGGCGTAGGCCGCCTCAAGAACAACCTTGACCTCGTTGACCAGTTTGCCGAATTGAGGGCGCTCCTCTTTGCTGAGGCTCCCCATTTCTTTCATCACTTCGGTGAAAACACCGCTCTTTCCGAGATAGTGAACTTTTTTGTCATAGAGGGCCTTCGAAGAGTCGGCCGTCTGGAAAGAGGCCAAAGCCTCTGCTTTCAGAGATTGAAGTTTATCAGCAAGTGTCATAGAGTCGAACGCTAGCATATGGCGCATAAAAATAAAACGAATATCAGCCCCTATAAAACCAGGCAAAACGCCCGCCTTGAACGTCAAGAACGCCAAGGCCCCCCTGCGTCTGAAAAATCTGGTAAAGCTGGCAACCAAGCAGCCCCTGCCGCGACTGCTACAAAAGTGACCCCAAAACTGATGGGAAAACACAAGCGCCCCGACGAAATCTACTCGATTTCAGAGGCAACCGACCGACTTGCTGATATTTTCCGCAACCATGACTTTAACGATTTGGGTTATCCAACTATCGAAAAGCTGGCTCATTTTTACCGACTCTTGATGCTCAACCAAGAGAAAGAAAACTTCACGCGCCTTCTGAAACTGCGCGACATTGCAATCAAACACTATGTCGACTGCCTGATTGTTCCACGCCTGACTGAATTGCAGTTTCCGCTGCTCGACATGGGAACGGGCCCGGGTTTTCCTGGAATTCCGCTGAAGTTTTTGTACCCGGACAAACAGATTATTTTGGGCGAAGGCGTGCAGCGCCGGGTGGAGTTTCTCAAGCACGTACGTGACGAGATGAAGCTGACACAACTTGATATCATCGGCCGCAATATCAATCCGTACTGCGTGTACCCGGTCCAAGGAGTCATCACCCGTGCCGTCGAAGATATTCGCAATACATTGAGCAATGTGCTGAGCTGTTTGCAAACTGGCGGCAAAGTTTACTTGATGAAAGGCCCAGGAGTTGATCCCGAGATTCCTCTTGCCGAAAAAGAGCTCGGCGAGTTTTACAAATTAGAACAAGATGTGGCTTACGTGCTTCCGCACACTGAACAAAAGCGTCGGCTGCTGGTTTACAAAAAAATCAAGATGGCTCCACTCCCCGACTTTGAAGAAGAACCTTGGCCCGGTGGCGAAGACGGATTTTAAATTTTTAATTGGCTAACAGTCATGCCAGCCTCCGCAAGCTGCTCATTTAGACCAAAACGAGTCCATGCTTTACCTTCGGCTTTGACCTGCTTAAAAATCTCATCATTCACGGAAGGCCGAGACGAGAGCTTGTGATAAACATGATACTGCACAGCCTTGCCAACAAAAGGGATCTTCGTTAACCCCTGCAGCGTAAGCCTGTAATCAATGTCGGAGTCCTCGCCAGTTCCAGGCGCTTCATAGCGCCAGTCGAACCCATTCACGGCCAAAAGATCTGACCTGTGAACAGAGAAATTACATCCCACAATATCGCGCGGCTTTCTATTTGCCATCTTTCGCATCCATGGATTTGTTAAATAAACACCTTTGCCGCCATTAGCATCCTTAACGGGAAGTGATAGAGGAATTATCCACCACAAATTTCTTTCGATAAAGCCGTTAGCAACACGCTTTAGATTTAAAAGTTTCGAAACAAAAGGCGTGAGCTCCATTCGCCGCCCGCATAAAATTGCCCCTGCCTTTTGGCCCAGGTAATGTTCACGCAAGAATTCCGGATGCAAAAGGCAATCTTGGTCAATAAAAACTATGTACTCCGACGTAGAATGAT
>CANCBY010000261.1 GCA_947374445.1 Pseudobdellovibrionaceae bacterium | reverse complement strand
AAGTCTGTGCCCAAAGTCACCTGATTGAATTGACTGGTGCTGCGAGTGACTCCTGAGAGCTTACTTTCGGCGGCGCCCATGCGAGCTTCGGTGTAGAGTGCCCAAGATTTAGTAAAACTCCATCGTCCGCCGAGATCAACGTTTGTAAGACTGTAGGAGCCACCATTGGCAAGCGAGTCAAAAGTATTACCAGAGCGAGAGTAGTTGTTTTGTGTTTGGTAAAGGCTTGAGTTCAGCTCGAACTCCCAAAGTTGGTCGGCGTATTTTTTGTATTCTGAAAAGCCAAATGCTTGCAAAGTGCCGAGCGTGATAAAAAAAGAGAGAAAGAATTTTTGATTGAATGACTTTCGCATACATTCTCAGTATGACTGTTGGCCATGACTGACGCAATTGGAATTGGCTTTTTTCAGTTTGATAATTTAGTCCGGAATCGAATTCCGTTTTGCTTGTTTTTGCTTTCTGTTGATTGCGCAAAGATCTACAAAGGTCCTGAGTTAGAACACATTCTGCGCTACAGCCTAACGTCTGATTTAAATTTTAGCGCTGAGGCGGCACAAGCAGAGCTTCAGAAAAGAAAATTTAGGCCTATGGATCCTGTGGTCATTGTTTGTGATGACGGTCTGGCATCAAAAAAAGTAGCAGACTCGCTTGGCACTCTTGGTTTTATCAATTGTTTTTTTGTTGAAGGTGGCTTTGCACAACTTCAACAGTCAATCCATGAATCAAAATCTTTTTAGCTTTTGATTTATCGCCCTTTAAAATTTCAATAGAGCTTTTAGATACTTTTAGCAGTCGAGAAAAAAATTCGACAATAGCCTCATTGGCTTTGCCATCTACCGGTGGTGCTTTGATTTTTATTTTGAGGGACCCGTTGTGCTCTCCGATGATTTGAGATTTTGGGGCATTTGGCAAAACATGGAGGGAGATTTGAACTCCCCCCGGCAATTGCTTAATCACTAAGTTTAGATGTTTCCTGATGACAGCGGAGAGATGTCCGTTGAGCGGTTGTTTTCGATATTGATATTTCCCATACCTATTTGAGGCATAAATTTCTCACCTTGTTCAAGGAGCGACAAATGAGCTTGTGCTATGGCACGCAGATTGGCCTCAAACTGCATGCGCATGCGTCTGAGCTCCGAGATTTCTTGATACATTTTTTTCAAAGAATCTCTTCCATCGCGAGTGAGCATTTCTGCCTTTTGTTGAGCATCGGCAATGATAAGCTTTCCTTCGCGCTCGGAGTCTTGGCGGATACGATCTGCCATTTGGCCTGCAGTTGCAATCGTGGTTTTCAAGACACCGTCTCGCTCTTTGAACTCGTGCAGATTGATGTCTTTTTCGCGCATTTTTTCACGCAAAGAATTTCTCTCGTGAATAAGTTCTTCCATTGCAGAAGCAACTTGAATTAAAAAATCGGCTACCTCGGCTTCATCAATGCCGAACATTTTTTTACTGAAAGTTTTATGGGCAAGATCAACTGGTGCAATTTTCATGGACCCTCCATGGTCAGAAAATATTTTAAAGATCCCTTATAGAATACGAAAGATCAGTTCTCTTTCGCAAGTTCTTGATTGCGTAAGGCCGCTTTCTCGAAAGAAATACGCAAAGTCCTCTCTGTTTCGAGTTCGCGCATAGACTGAAGTCCAGCTGCAGTGATGCCTTTTTTGGAAGAGACCTTGTTTTGCAAGTCTTCGAGAGGGATATCTTTGCTTTGTGAAGCTAGCATTGCCGCTCCAAGAAAAGTCTCGACTGTCATCTTGCGGGCAACGGCAGGATCAAATCCTCGCTCCTCAATCCAATCTTGCCAGTAAGTCATCAGTTCAAAAACAAATCCAGTTCCGCTCGAGCAAGAAATCATCAGTGCTTCGAACTGGTCTTCATCATCTACACCCAAGACATAACCTAGGGGTGTAAAAAGATCTTCTACAACTGTTGGTAAGGCTTTGTCTTCATCGTCCGCAACAACATATCCTAGAACGCCTCGACTGATCAACGAAGGCGTGTTTGGCATAAGCCGCGCAATTCGACAGTGAGGAAGTCTTTTTTCAAGAGAGCGGAGATTAAATCCTGCGGCCAAGCTGATAACGATTTGGCCATCAGAGAAGGCAGAGCTGATGGGATCAATGGCAGCGGCCAGATCTTGTGGCTTCATTGCTAAAATCACAACATCACATGCGTTTATGACATCTTCGTTTGTTGCCATGGCTTGAATGCCATAAGTGTCGGCTACTTTTTGGAGTTTACCTGGGGATCGATTGGCAGCAAAAATATGCGAAGGAGGTAGAGTTTTGTTCTCGATCAATCCTTTGATAATAGCTTGAGCAAGATTTCCGACGCCTAAAAAGCCAACTTTATAATGAAATATCATAACTTAAGCGTAAGATTGAATTGTAGCAGAAGGCAAAAGATTTATGTGGCCTTTGGGGGTCTTTCGCCAAATAAAACTGTTCCGAGTCTGACCCATGTGGCGCCCTCTTCGAGAGCAATTCTGTAGTCTGAACTTGTTCCCATTGAGAGATGCTCGAGTTGAAATTGATCAGCGAGTGCCTTTAACTGCTGAAAATAAGGTCTGCAAAGTTCTGAATCTTCAAACAGAGGGGGCATCGTCATCAAGCCCGCAACTTTAATGTGAGGTAAATCTTGAATTTGCTCCATCGCGCTAACAAGCTCCTGGCTTGAAAATCCGCCTTTAGAGTCTTCGTTTGCCAAATTGATCTGCAAAAGAATGTTTTGAGTTATATTGAGATCGCTTGCGACAGACGAAATTTTTTGTGCAAGAGCTATAGAGTCAACGGAGTGAATCAGATCAAACTTGCCAACGATTTGTTTTACTTTGTTTTTTTGTAAATGGCCAATAAAGTGCCAATGAATTTTTAAATCTTTTAGCTCATTTTGTTTTGTCAGAGCTTCTTGCACATAGTTTTCGCCAAAATGAATTTGGCCTTCTTGTGCGGCAGTTCTGATTTTTTCATTCGGCTGCAACTTTGAAACTGCTAACAGCTGTGCTTTTGGATTGCTTGCAAATTTTTTGATTTCATTTTGAATTTGCTGCAGTGGAGTCACTTTTTTTCGACCTCAATTTTAAGTTCTTTGAGAGTTTTTTCAAAAAGCGCAACAGGCAAGCCGACCACCGAATTATAATCTCCAGAAAATTGAGAGACAAATTTTTTGCCAATTCCTTGAATCGCATAGGCACCGGCTTTGTCCATCGGCTCACCGGTGGCAATGTAGTCGAGAATTTCTTGTCTCAAAATGGGACGAAAAGTAACGGTCGTAGTTTCGATTTTTTCGGTGATGTGGGCTTTGGTCCAGGTTTGGTTTTGAAATTTACTAGTCAGTAAGCAAATTGCTGTTTTCACCTGATGGGTTGTATTCGAGAGCAGCCCCAAAAATTCCTCGGCCTCTGTCGAACTTTTGGGTTTTCCGAGGGGGCGGTGCCCATGAATGACTAAAGTGTCAGCAGCGAGGAACAAATAGTCCCC
>CANCBY010000260.1 GCA_947374445.1 Pseudobdellovibrionaceae bacterium | reverse complement strand
GATATCGGTGGTGGAACTACTGAAGTAGCTGTGATTGCATTAGCAGATATCGTTTACTGCCAAGCTGTGCGTGTGGGCGGCAATCGCTTAGACGAAGGCATTGTCGAATATTTTAAGCGCAAAAAAAACCTCATCATCACTGAAACTTTGGCCGAAGACCTGAAGCGCAACTACGGCACAGCCTGCCCTAAGAAGGACGTGCGGTCCTTCACTGTGACCGGCCGCGATTTTGGCAACGGCCTCACCCGCAGTCTTGAATGCACTTCTGAAGATATCGGCAATGCCATGGACGACGGTTTGCGCGAGATCACCAACGCCATTCATTTAGCTCTCGAGAACACTCCCCCTGAGTTGGTTTCAGATATTATTGAATCCGGAATTGTACTTGCAGGCGGCGGTGCCCTCATCAGAGACCTCGACCTTCGCTTGCAAAACGAAGTGCGTCTGCCAGTGCGAGTTTGCGAAAACCCGCTCATTGCTATCGCTAAAGGCGGCGAAATGGTTTTGAGCGATCCCGATCTTCTTGAAAAAATTCAGCTCTCGCAGTGATCTTGATCACTCATTTACGCCTGATCTTGATCTTTCTTTAAAAGTCGAAGCAGAGCTTGAGCCACAGGGCCGACTTTGCCATTGCCTGTTTTTTTACCTTCATAGGTAACTACAGGCAATACGTCAAGTGTCGTTCCTAACATCATGATCTCTTTTGCATTTTCAATGTCAACAGACGAAATATTCTGGCTGCCAATAGCAGCGATTATTCCTTGTTGCAAAAGTGATTCAGCCAATTCAAAAGAACGAATCATCGTTGTTCCGCTCAAGATATTCTGAAACTCTGGGCGCACCAATTTATTTTCAGCCGTCAAAATCACGATATTTTCAGTTGCACTTTCGGCCAAATAACCTTGCTCGTCAAAGCCCACAACAAAATCAAGGCCTCGATCGACCGCCTCTTTTTTCATCATGACATTCGGAAGATAATTGCAGCTTTTTACTTGAGCCATCCACGAAGACTTCACCGGAATTTTGCTGCGACCTATACTAACTCCTTGAGCAAACTTTTCAGCCGATGGAGGAGTCAGTGCAGTCACAATCACAAAAAACTGAGTGCCGATGGTATCGTAAGGACTCACCGAAAAAGACCCTGGACCTCGCGACATAAAAACTCGAATAAGACCACTTTGCTGGCCGCTTGCGCTGACAGTCGCCTGCAAAATTTCTTCAAGCTTTGTGATTTCAGCAAAAGGTCTTAGCCCCAGACTGAGCGCAGATCGCAGCAGCCTCTCTAAATGGGGTCGCAAAAGATAAATCTTAGCACCGACAAATTTAATAGCCTCAAACACCCCGTCACCTCGATGCACCATATGATCGTCGATGGGAAGAAGCATCCACGCCGGATCCAAAGTGATGCCGCCATAAATACTCGAGTACATCGCAAAATAAGGGCGCTGAGGAGACTGCTGAGTTAATTTATTAACTAAATCTTGAGTAGTTAAAATGGGGATCATGACTGGACTCCGTTTTTTGAAAGCTATTCAGGACTTGCTTGTCTTTTCATCTTTGCAACAAAATAGAAGCGGATCAAAGCAATTGCAACTACCCAACAAAAAGGACCCGCTCAATGAAGAATTGGATGATCGTATCGCTCGCTGTTTCAAGCCTTTGCCTGAATAGCTTTGCTAAGGAAGAACACGCAACCGAGCATGCCGCCGCCGCAACAACCACGACGACGGCCCCAGCTCCCGCTGGCCATGAAAAAACCGAAAGCGTTCCCGCTGAAAAAGCTCTGACCTTTTTGAAAAATGGAAATATTCGATTTCGCAAAGGCCACTTGCGCAAAGATGGCGCCACCAAAACCGATATCGAACGCTTAGCTTCGGGCCAACACCCGCACACGATCGTCCTCAGCTGTTCCGACAGCCGAGTGCCACCTGAAGTTCTTTTTGATCAAAAATTAGGCGAAATTTTTGTCGTTCGAACTGCAGGCGAAGCCATCGAACCCACCTCAATTGCTAGCATCGAATACGCAGTTGAACACTTAGGAGTAAAAAATATTCTTGTCATGGGGCACACTCAGTGCGGAGCCGTGAAGGCCGCACTTTCGACTCTTGGTGGCAAAGATGCAGGCTCAGCCAATCTCAACAAGTTGGTTGCAGACATTCACCCCCGCTTGCAATCTTTTGCCAACAAAAAGGCCTCTGAAAACTTCTCTGAAGAGGGCTGGGCCAATACCAAAGGCGTTGCTCACGATCTTCTGACTCGCTCAGAACTTTTGGCCAAAGCTGTCAAATCTGGAGAGCTAAAAATCTCTAGCGCTCTCTACAATCTGCACTCTGGAGTCGTTGACTTCGAATAAAAGCGAACTAAACTTCGGGGGATGAAAAACTCCCCTGAGATCCCATCAACAAAACGTCGTATTTTAGCTACTGCTGCCCTCCCCTATGCCAATGGCTCGATCCACGTCGGCCACTTAGTCGAATATCTACAAGCTGATTTTTGGACACGCTTTCAACGCCTGATGGGCCATGAGGCTCATTATATCTGCGCCGACGACACTCACGGCACGCCGATCACCATCGCAGCCATGAAACGAAACATCGCACCGGAAGCTCTGATTGCGGAGAAGTGGCAAGAGCACTTTGCTGATTTTTCTGATTTTCAAATTCAGTTCTCACATTTCTCTTCAACCAATTCAGATGAAAACCGAGCCTTGTGCGAAGAATTTTATTCGCACATGAAAGCCAAGGGGCACTTGAACCAGAAAATGGTCGAGCAACTTTACTGCACACATGACAAAATGTTTTTGCCTGATCGCTTGGTCAAAGGCACTTGCCCTAAATGTGGATCTAAAGATCAATACGGTGATAGTTGCGATAAGTGCGGCGCTACTTATGGACCGACAGAGCTAAAAGAACCCTACTGTTCTACTTGCGGCACCGCCCCGATCATGAATTCTAGCGAGCATATTTTATTCAAGCTCAATGACTTCAAAGACTATCTTCGCGAATGGCTGCCGGGTCATACCTCGAAAGAGATGGCCAATAAAATGACCGAATGGTTCAATGAAGATCTCAGAGATTGGGATATCTCGCGTGATGCCCCTTATTTTGGTTTTAAGATTCCAGGAACTGACAATAAATATTTTTATGTCTGGGTGGATGCCCCGATGGGCTATATCTCATCGAGCCTGCAGTTTTTTAAAAAACAAAATCCACAAGATCCAAAACTGGCTGAGCAAAAGTTTCGTGAATTTTGGAAAGAAGACGAAGCCGCAAAAGCTAACACCGAAGTTTATCATTTCATCGGTAAAGACATTGTTTACTTTCATACTTTGTTTTGGCCGGCACTGCTAAAAACCGCAGGCTTTCGCTCGCCAACTCAAGTCCTTGTTCATGGAATGCTCACGGTCGAGGGCGAAAAAATGAGCAAGTCAAAAGGCACGCAGATTCAAGCAAGGACTTACCTTAAGCATTTAGACCCGACTTATTTACGCTATTATTATGCTTCTAA
>CANCBY010000259.1 GCA_947374445.1 Pseudobdellovibrionaceae bacterium | reverse complement strand
TCTTAAGCAAAGCGAAGCCGGCGATCTCAATAAAAAATTCTTCAACCTGCCAACATATTTGCAAGAAGAGTCTACACCACGAGTGAACTCTCATCCGAGCCATAGAGCTTATCTTAAAATTTCAGAGGGTTGCCTAAAGCGTTGTGCTTTTTGTGCCATTCCGTTGATCCGTGGAAATCTTCAATCTCGCACTCTTTCAAATGTAGTTAATGAAGCAAAGCTTTTGGTTGCTGGTGGAGTGAAAGAGCTGATCATAATCAGTCATGATTTTACTGATTATGGTTGGGACTTGCGCCGCAAATCGCCTGAGGCTATTGAAAGTCCTGAAACACTTTTGCGAGCTCTGTCAGAAGTCGAGGGAGCTGAGTGGGTTCGCATGCTTTATCTTTATCCAGATGGCATCACTCCTGAGATGATTCAGTTGATTAAAAACAGCAAAAAATTGGTTAAATACTTCGATATGCCTCTTCAGCACGTCAACGACGAGATGTTGAAAAAAATGAATCGCAAAATGACAAGAAAAGAGATCGAAGTCGTTTTGGCGAATATTCGAAAAGAAATTCCTGACGCGGTTATTCGCACTCAGTTCATCGTGGGTTTTCCGGGCGAGACAGAAGAGATGCATGAAGAGTTGCTGCAATTTATCTCTGAACAGCAATTTGATCGAGTTGGATGCTTTCAGTATTCTCCCGAAGAAGGAACTCCTGGTGGCAAAATGGAAGATCAAATTGATGAAGAAACTAAACAGCGCCGGTTTCAGGCAGTCATGGAAGTTCAGCAAAACATTTCTCGAGAAAAACACCAGGCCTTTGTGGGTAAAGTTGTGGATGTCTTAGTTGAAGGTTACTCTGAAGAGACAGAGCTCTTGCTTCAAGGTCGTATGTCTCAGCAGGCGCCTGACATCGATGGCGTTGTATTGATTAACGATGGACAGTGCAAAGTTGGTGATATTGTTCAAGTCGAAATCACTGAAAGCATGGAATATGATCTTATCGGACATGTTGTGGAGAAGCACTAGGTGAAAGCCCTTTCGGTTTCTGTATTTCAGTCTGTGGGGCAGGGTCTTAATGCCGCCAATCAAGTGGGCTCTTTTTCAGGCCTTGAAATTTTAGAGTGCAATGCCCAAGATGGCCAGCTGCTTCTAGTTGTTGATGGTTCGCCAGCTGATGTGAGTTCGTTTCATCGTCAGATGCAGTCTCTAAAGCCTCTGCGAGAAAGACTTTTTGAAAAGCTTGATCCACAAGTGTGGCAAGCTCACTTGTCGCTTACAAACTCGGATGTTCGAAATAATATTTTTGTTATTGAGACAGAGTTTTTTGGAGATTTGCTGTTAACAGTAGAATTGATGCTAGAGGCAGGAGCTGGATGTATTGATTTAAGGGCTGCTCGCGGAGCTGCCCGTGCTCACTGTGCTTTGATGACTTCGGCGGCGGAAATTGCGATTGAAAAAATGGATTTTCCTAAGGGAGTCACAACAACTTTGGTTAAGAATGTGAGCCCGGCACTAAGAAATTTTTTGGACCTCAGGCCCAACAAGTCAGCTCAATAAATCGTTAATAGAATCAGTGGCCACAATTTTCTGTTGCGGCCTCGAAGCGCTTTTTCCAAACTTCATTCTTCGTCAGTCTCAAAGTGTTCGCAGCTCGCCTGATCGCAGGCAGTGCGGACTTGTCGATCTTACATGCGGACTCAAAGCCAATCAAAGACTCTTGTAGTTTTTGAATTTCGAGCCCAGCCCGACCGACCCCGAGCCAACCAGCCAGCGAGTCTTTGTGTTTCAAGACAGCCCTTTGATAATAGTCATAGGCGTGAATATAATCTTTTTTGTCCTCAAGAAATTGTCCATAAGTGACTTGAGAAATCTCTGAGTTGCTAAAGGTATCTGCGGCTTGCTTTAAATTTTTTTCGGCGAGTTCAAGCTTTGCGGTATCTTTGTAGGCAAGTCCTAAGTAGACGTAGTTTTCAGGTTCTTTGGTATTGTTTTGAATACCGAGGGTGCAATATTTCAAGGCTAAATCAAAAAACCCTTCGAGCGAGGTCAGGTTGCAGAGCTTAGTGATAAACTCAGGCTTTTCTCCAAAGCGTTCAACCATGTCTTGGTAAAGTAGCCGCAGCTCGTATTTATTTTTCTTTTTTTCATAGATTTGAATTAAATAGCGGTAGGCCTGAAGAAATTTTGGATTGGTCTCGATGACCTCTTTAAGAGTCGTCATGGCATCGCGGTCTTTGCCTGACTTAAAGAGTTCAAGCCCAATCAAGCTTTTCATTTCGATGTCTTTAGGCTGCTGAGAAAGCCCGGCTGAGTACGCCTTAATAGCGGCAGTTTGATTCTTGAGCTCGCTTTGTGATTTTCCGAGAATCAGTATGGATTCTCGGGACAGCTCGGCTAACTTGGGCATGAGCAGTTCAACGACTTTTTCGTAGTCTTTGTTATCGAAGGCTTTTTGGGCGAATGGATCTTGGTAAGCACCTGCCCAGGCTCGATTAAAGTCTAATAATGAGACAGTGAGCAGGATTGATGCCCCCACACACCTGAAAAGTCGATGTTTCATATGGTATATTATTATGTGAATGGGACCATGGTTTCGATCAATTCATTTTCTTAAAAGGTCTAGCCGCGGACAGGGGACTGTTGAGTTTACCCTGGTGTTGGTGGTGTCGGTAGCCTTGGTTTTGGCTCTTTCAGCCAAGATCTATAAGCCATTTGGTGAGTATGCAAAATCTTACATGAGCGATTATCTGGCTTGTCTTTTGGACCGTGGAATTCTTCCAAAATTGGGCTCGGATGAGGACCTATGCTCTGAATCACTTAAGCTTTCATCGAGCAATCCGCTGGCGCCAAAGAGTGGGTCGGGGGCTGGAGCTAATAGTGGCAGTGGCTCACAGGCTGATAAAGACAAGAACAAGAAGAACAGCGCTACCCAAGATGAAATGTCTTCCTCACGTTCTGGTGGAGGTTCTAATAGGGTTATTGGGCCCTCTGCCCGCAACTCCGGCCGAGGCTCTAAGGGAGCTGATGCTGCAGGAATCAATGATGGCAAGTCGGTAGAGGTGGGCTCTGCCGCGCTTCCAGCGAGCAAATACTACAAATTTGTAACTCATGGCGGCGGATATGAACAAGGAAAAGTCATTCAAGCCCAGGGCATGAGCGGACTTTTGGCGGCTGAGAAAGAAAAACTAAAACGTCGAGAGAGTAAAATTTCTAAAGCAGGTACGCTAGAGACTTCCGAAGACTTAGGAAAGCCCAAGAAGCTTGTGCTCAAACCACCCGAACGAAAAATTGCTGCGGAAAAAGAAGATGAGCCGTGGTCTTTTGGCAAACTCATTCGTTTTGCAATCATTGCAATGATCCTAATTGCGATTTTTGTTTTTCTTTCTGGCCAAGCTCTGCAAATTTCAAAATCATGGGAAAAATAACGCACCACAAGGCTCTGATATTATGGCGTGTTGGTGTGAATTAGTGTGAATTTTGAGAGAAAAAAGTTCACCCTTTTTAGAATCATTTTTAGATATGTCGAGTTTACTT
>CANCBY010000258.1 GCA_947374445.1 Pseudobdellovibrionaceae bacterium | reverse complement strand
GCGCGAATTCTGGCAAAAAGTTTGCGTTGCGAAAATGCCATCGCATTTACTCCTTGCGGTGTTTGTGCCTCTTGCCAAGATATTGCTTCTGGCCGCGCCACAGATGTCATTGAAATTGATGGAGCTTCAAACAACGGCGTCGATGCCATTCGAGAACTTCGCGAAGGCGTTGCTTTTATGCCCTCGAGCGGAAAATACAAAGTCTACATCATCGATGAAGTTCACATGCTCTCGACCAGCGCCTTCAATGCGCTCTTAAAAACTCTCGAAGAGCCGCCAGCTCATGTGATTTTTATTTTAGCCACAACGGAAGTGCATAAGATCCCACAAACCATTCTTTCGCGTTGTCAGCGTTTTGATTTTCGAAGAATCAGCACGCGGATCATTGCCGACTTCATGGCAAAAATTTGCCGCGAAGAAAAAATTACGGCTGACGATGAAGCCCTGTGGGTGATCGCTCGTCAGGGCGATGGATCGATGCGAGATGCGCTCAGTCTTTTGGATCAAGTTATCACTTTTGCGAATTCTTCTTTAAATAAAAGCAATGTCGTTGAAATTTTAGGCCTGACCGATCGCTCTCTTTTGATGGGTGCGCTCAAGGCTCTTGTGGAGCGAGACCGCGAGGGCTCACTTCAAGTGATTCAGAAATTGGCACAAGCCGGATACGAGCCCTCACTTTTTGCGACAGATCTTTTGGAAAGCATTCGCAATGCTCTTTTAATTAAACTCTCTCCGGTCGATCAACCCGATATTATCGACTTGCCTGATTCTGAAATTCAGTTTTTACGAACTTTAGGTAAGGGCTCTTCAGAAGAAGAATTGCATTTGCTGTTTGATATGGCCCTCAAGGGAGCGGCTGATATCCCAAAATCTAGCGAACCTCGAATCGTTCTTGAAATGGCGCTCCTCCGTATGGCGGCGGCTCCTCGCTTGATGGATTTGCGAAAACTTTTTTCAGGCCTTGCGACGCCCACCGGGAGCACTGAATTGAAACCTCAAGCTCCAGCCGCCAGCCCAATGGCAGCACCAGCGCCCCCAAAAAAATCTCAAGAAACAAAGACTCCTACTGAGAGATGGTTTGATTTTGTCCAGGTGGTGCGCCAGAGCGAGGCGCTTTTGGCCGCAAAAATTGAAAACCTTCTCTATATCGGCGAACAGCAAAGCGATAATAAAAAAACCATTCTCCTGGCGGTCCCAGCAAAAATGGCTTTTTTAAAAGAACAGATTTTAGATGCTGGCACTCGAAAAAAACTACAAAGCATGATTGATACCTTCTTTGGATCTGGTTATGCTTTTGATGTAAAAAGCGAAGACAAAACGGCCTCTGCATCAGAGACCACTGTCTCAGCTCAAAAACTAGGACAAGCAATAGAAAAGCAAAAAGAAGATGACCTCACAAAACAAGTTGCTGATCACCCGATGGTGAAGTCTGCAACCTCAGTGTTTAAAGGCTCTTTTAAAATCAAAAATCCGTAATAGGATTTTTCAAGGAAGGATTCTACATGAAGGGCATGCAAGGCGGAATGGCTCAGTTGATGAAACAAGCCAATCAAATGCAAATGAAAATGAAAAAGGTCCAAGAAGAGATCGCGCTCCGCACTTTTGACGGCACCTCTGGCGGCGGAGCTGTTAAAGTCACTGTCTCTGGCGATAGCGTTCTTAAGGCTATCAAAATCAGCCCCGATGTCCTCGGAGCTGGTGATGTAGAAATGCTGCAAGATCTGATTTTAGCTGCCACTAACGACGCTATCAAAACAGCCAAAGACACTTCTTCTAAAGAAATGGAAAAGATCACTGGCGGACTTAATATTCCAGGACTATCGTAACTAACTATGCTTCATATCTCTGCGCTTGAAAAACTCGTTCATGAGCTCAGCCGTCTTCCGGGTATTGGCCCGAAAACGGCGCAGAGATTGGCGTACTATATTTTGCGCTCTCCCAGTGAGTATTCAGTGCGATTGTCTGAGGCCCTTCACCGGGTTCAGGCTGAAGTCCACTCGTGTCCTAGCTGCTTTAATTACACAGACAACGATCTTTGCAAGTACTGCACAGACCCTCATCGTAACAATGAGTCTTTGTGTGTTGTCGAAGAACCTTCAGATATTATGCGTATTGAATCCTCAGGTGCTTTTCGCGGTCGTTATCATGTTTTACATGGAACTATTTCACCGCTCGAAGGAATTGGTCCGCAAAACCTGCGAATCCAAGAGCTCATCGAAAAGCTCAGCTCTGACACTCGCCAAGTCCGCGAAGTGATTTTTGCTCTCGATGCAGATCTTGAAGGCGATACGACAGTTCTTTATCTAACCAAACAGCTCACAGGCCTGGGGCTTAAACTCAGCCGTATCGCCCACGGCGTGCCTATCGGTGGCAACATTGAATACATTGATGACCGCACCATGAGCCGCGCCCTCGACAACAGGGTGGAGCTCTAAGTGTCATTTATCAATCACAATGCCAAAGAGATTCATTGCAAGGTTGTGTACTACGGCCCTTCTTTGGGCGGAAAAACCACCAACATCCAGTGGATTTATCAAAGAACAGCTCAAGATCAAAAATCAAAACTTGTGGCACTTAGCACAGATATTGAGCGCACGTTGTTCTTTGATTTTCTGCCGATGAATCTGGGCGATATTCGAGGCTACAACACTCGCTTTCATCTTTATACAGTTCCCGGCCAAGTGGTTTACGATGCCAGCCGCAAATTGATTATGAAGGGCTTAGACGGCGTTATTTTTGTTGCTGATTCACAAATCGAGCGCATGGAAGAAAACCTTGAATCACTCCGTAATCTAGAAAAAAATCTCGAGGCTCAGGGATACGATATCCGCGAAATCCCCCTTGTATTTCAATACAATAAGCGTGATTTACCTAACTCGGCCTCTATTGCTGAGCTTCGCACCCAGCTTAATCTTTACAACTCTCCTGACTTTGAGGCCACAGCGCACGAAGGCAAGGGCGTCATTGAGTCTTTCAAAACTGTTTCAAAAGCCATCATCAACGTTCTTAAAGGCGGCTCGACAATCTAGCCTCTTTAAACTATATCCTAACCTCAGAGCGAGGCTGATATGAGCTACGACATTGTTGCAGATATTCAAAAACTGAAAAAAGAAAAAAACGCCGTCATTCTTGCGCACTACTACGAGACTGGCGACATTCAAGATGTTGCAGATCATGTAGGTGATAGTTTTTTTCTGGCTAAGCAGGGACAAAAATGCAGCGAGCAAGTGATTCTCCTGGCTGGCGTTGTGTTCATGGCCGAAAGCGTGAAAATTTTAAATCCAACAAAAACGGTTCTTGTTCCTGACCTTGAAGCCAGCTGCTCTTTGGTCAAAGGATCTCCTTACAAACAATATCTAGAGTGGCGACAAAAACATCCCACGGGTATCGCTGTTACCTACATCAACTCCAGCGCCGAAGTAAAAGCGATCTCTGATGTGATCGTCACCTCAAGCAATGCTCAGCAAATTATCGAAGCTATTCCCAAGGACCGCCCAATTCTTTTTGGGCCCGATCAGCACTTGGGACGTTTTTTATC
>CANCBY010000257.1 GCA_947374445.1 Pseudobdellovibrionaceae bacterium | reverse complement strand
CGGCGCCATCAAGTCAAAAGCGGTTGAATACAGACTCCAAAACCAATAGAACGGTCGACGGAGAGCTGGTAGAGCGGTTGAATACACCAGTCTTGAAAACTGGCAACCCCTCACGGGGTTCGAGGGTTCGAATCCCTCGCTCTCCGCCATTTCGGCTTTGCGAATTCGAAAATTTAAATCAAAACAAATACTTAAAAAATCTGCTCTGAAAAAATCTTCGAAATGCGAACCATTGTGCTACGTCTCATCCTCCCCATACTTTTTCTGCGACCTGCATTTGCACTTCTCGCATCTTTGAATCCCTCACTTTTGCATATCGTTCCGTCGTCAAAATACTTCGATGCCCGGCCAGAGCTTGCGTGATTTTCAAATCACCGCAGGTGTCTTGTGCTTCGGTCAGGCTCGCGTGTCGAATGATGTGCGTACCCGTGAATGGAATCCCTGCGGCCCTGAAAGCTCTATCGTAGGCATGCTGGATGTATCTATACGACGGCCATTCTTTGTCGATCGTGAACAGCGGCCCACTGCGAATGCCAGTTTTGATGGTCCACTCTCGGAATAAAGACACCAATTGAGGACTGAGCACGATGCGTTTACCTTTGTTGGTTTTAGAGCCTGAGTGCAGTTCGGGCTTTGCGCCCTTGGTTCGTCGATACACGATCTTCTTATTCAAAGTCACAAAGCCTGCCTCGATGTCAAAATCCTCATAATGAAGAGCAACGGTCTCTTGGATTCTTGAGTAGGTCAGATATTGCATGCACGCGATGTAGTAGGCCCTTTCGTCAGTGCTATCAGAACAAATTGCTTTCAGCGTTTGCATGAAGTTTCTAAACTGCCCTGGCTTCAAATCTTTTTGAACGAGGCCAACTTCTTTGAGCTTCAAATTTTCTCGGTGTCGCTTTGAAAACGGCAATCTGTATTCAGGATTAAAAACCTCAACATAGTAGCTGAGCAAAGTTCTGAAAAATGTGTATCAAGGGAGCAACTGAGGGACTCGGGTACAAGATCCCGAACTTTCAAGAGGCACAGGTTTATCAATTAAATCTGAAAAAATGAACATTAATAAGGTTGGTAGGGACTGGTAGGGTCGCGATTTTATCGTCTTGAAATCAGACTGTTTTTTAAAATCCTGCCGTCCGCACCAATTTTAATACTCCTTAAAATCTCAAAATTCAGCACCGATCAGAATTATCGGTTTCTACTTTTTGCGCGCAAAAGCGCGAGCTGTTTTTTGTCTTTCACGCTCAACTTCTCGGTGGCAGCGGTCCAAGCGGGCGGAGGAATTTGCCCTGCAATTTTTTTGAGAAGAGCAAATGTCTGCTTTGGATAGGTATTCCAGCATTCTCGCAGCGCCCATCCCACACCTTTTTGCACATAGTAGTGCTCATCGTGCAGCTGCCTGAGAATCAACTTTTCAGCAAACTTGTAGGTGGGAAGTTTTTTGCGTGAGCGAGAATAGTAAAAAAGACTGACGTTCGACATTCTTCGCTGCCACGGATTTTTAGAGCGAGACCAAGTCTCAAGAGTTTTCGTCGTCTCTTTGGGATGCGCCTCAAAAAGTCGTGCGTAGATTGAACACATACTGTCGGCCAAGGCCCAGTTGTCTGACTTTGTACTCCAGCTGAACAAAATTTTTCGGTGCTTCCAAAGATCTTCAAGTGGCTGATCGGCAGCCCAGACCGTAGCGGCGCTGAGTAAGTCATAGATTTGAGTGCCCTGCCAAACTGCATTCCAGCCAGCCCAAGCTGCAGACTTCGAAGGGCTGTCATCACTTGCAAAGGTAAAGGTCGAATCGGCAAACTCGCGAACTTGGGGCGAGGACAGATTCAAAAATCGATAGCTCGAAACACCTGCTCCCACATAGTGCTCTAAAACATGTGATGACGGTCGAGGCTTGATCGCAAGAATTTTTGCTTCGGCCTCTTTGAGGGCAGCCAGGGGAGATTTTGAAAGAGGGTGGGTTTTCTTAGGCTTAGTCGGCATTGTAGCCTTAGACATTGCGGATAAATTTATAAACAGCCAAGACCACGAAGGCTCCCGCTAAAGCGATGCCGAAGGCCTGCCAAGTTCCTTGGGGTGCAATGCTGAAATAATCAGCACCGTAGGCTCCAAGATACGAGCCACCAATACCCAAGATTGTGGTCATGAATATGCCCATAGGGTCGCGGCCGGGCATAAGAATGCGGGCGACAAGGCCTACGACAAAACCAATTCCGGCTAAATAAATAATGTGCATTTCAGATTCCCTCGGGATGAAAAATATGTTGAGCTTTCAATGCTATGGCGAAGTATTTGTACGTCAAGATCGTTATTTTAGTAATGGCCCTGGCTGGCGTTGTTTGGGTCATGCAGAGCCTGAAGTCTGAGCCTTTGGGGCAGAGCCCCGAAAGCCCGATTCGGGCCGTGTTGGGAGTTCGGCCGCCTGCTGGCAGGTGATTGAGGGCGATTCAATCCGAGGCCTTGGCCCCAATCAATATTCAAGTCGTTGACAAGTTTCATGAAAATTTTGTAGTTTCAGCACTCACCGATTGATTCGCTGTTTGGCGGATCAACTGTCTGATGTTCAGAAGTAGCTCAGTCGGTAGAGCAAGCGGCTGTTAACCGCTGGGTCGGGGGTTCGAGTCCCTCCTTCTGAGCCATTTTTAAACCTGCGCAAGCGGGTTTTTCTGTTTCTAGAGATAAACAAATAATAACAAACAGATAGATCGAAGCAGCTCACGGGTCCGAGATTTCTTAACTCATCCGAAATCAGGGGAGATAACCTGATTTGCAGTCATTTTGTAGTTCGTCGGACTACAGGATTTTTTGCGGACTACAGCTCAGGTCCTTAACATGACATCAGTTTTTAAAAATGATATTCGATACCCTCTCGTGGAGAGCAAATGGAGATGACAGAATTTTCAGAGCAAGCATTGTTAATTCGTAAAGGCTACGATCCAACCTGGTTGGACCGAGCGCTTGAGATATACAATCGCACCGAATTAAAGCGTGGCAACAAATCCCAAGTTCATGAAGCCTTTTCCCAGAGTCAGGTTGTCTCTTCTGTCTGGTTTAACTCTAAACTTATTGGAGTAGGAAGAGCTATTTCTGATTTCAAAATGTATTCGTCTATCTTTGACGTGGTTATTGATCCCGACTACCAAAACAAAGGCGTGGGACGATTTCTCATGACTTCTTTACTCGAACCCCTAAGCGGAACTTGCGTTTATTTAACGTCAACCTTTGGCAACGAACATTTCTATAAAAAATTAGGATTTCGATTTCATAAGTCGGCTATGGCTCTCTATCCGGAAAAAATGCAGAACACGCCATATCTTTTCAAAAATTACCAGCTGCCCCCTGCTTTGAAAAACTTCAAAGATTTCACGGTTAGCCTGGCGACAGCATCGGATTGCGATCAATGTTTTCTTTTGAATGAACAGCTTGGCTACAAAACTGATGCGCAAGAATTTTTAAAAAGATTTAAAATATTAATTGGTCACCCGGAACATTCACTTATTGCGGTCTTCAATAAGTCTGGAGAGGTCGTAGCTTGGATGCACATGGGACTGCGA
>CANCBY010000256.1 GCA_947374445.1 Pseudobdellovibrionaceae bacterium | reverse complement strand
ACTTTGGATTCAAAGCCACCCTTGGTAGAAATAAACTTATTTTTCAGCTGATCAGCATCAAGCGATCCCAATTGAATTTTCAAATCACTACAAACCAGATTGTTCACAGCTACGCAATTATCAGTATCCGCGCCAAGGCATGAAATTTTGCCGACGACCTGATTGTTCTCGATCAGAAGGGCTTCCGATTCTTTTTTAGCCTTGTCGTTGTCTTTTTGGCGGCTATGAAAAAGCGAATAATTTCCGGCGCCTCTGGAGGTGCTGACAAAGCTTTCTTGGTATCCATCCTTTGTGCTGCTCTCTAGGCCGGCAGCGCCTTCTTTAAAGACACCTTCTTTGCGAGCAAAAAGTTTGCCTTCAGGAGATATGACTAGTGAGCCCGCGCGTTCACCAAAAAAAGCAGAGATCCATGCTGTGACGGGGAGTGAATCATATCCTTTGACGGTCGAAGAAATAAGTTTTTGTTCAGCATGCGAAGATGAGGCAGCCAAAAATGAAAAAGCCAAAAGCAGATTTAGTTTTTTGAGGGCTGAGATCATATCTGGTGCTCTCCTATATATAGACAATCAGTTTATGTACCCAGGCGGCCCATGAAAAGACCTGTTCTGATTTTATCAACTTCTGGCAGAGTTAAAAGAATTTGTCGATTCAATTTCCAGGACGAAGGACCGAGTGCCTTGTGAGTTGTCGGAGAGTGCAGATCTTCTGAGCACAATTGGTTCACTTCGAGACCCCTCTCTGAAAAACGAAAAAACTAGACTACACTGAAGTCGGGTCTGGGCCGATCAAAGTCTAGAACGAAGCAAGCAGCATAAATGGGATCTTAAGCAGATGAGGTGTTTATGAAGAAAACTTTCACGCTGAAAAATAAAGCTAAAAGTATAGCTAAGAGTGCGGCTAAGGCCGGGACTCTCCTTTCATTGGCAGCGCTGATGATGGGAAATGAAGGTTGCCCTCAAGATGTCGTCGTCAAAGAGCGCCAGCTGCGCCGTCGAGTTCAAATGGGCTCGGTTACAACCTTTGCTCCTAGCTTTAAGCTTCCAGCGGATGCGGGTGGCGGAACATTCAACTTTGATTACGCTGCCAACGCTCAACTGCAAAGAGTGCTCAGAAGCTCTCAGACCTTTTCAACCGTGGGAACTTTTGTTGATCCATCCAGCGTCTCAGAAGCAGACAAAGCAGAATTTTACCAATGCAGCCAAAAAAATCCAACTCGTGCATTTGAATTTTCAGATGAAGCGGCTTGCATGGTTAATATGCCTCAAGCCAAAGTGAACGTAGCTATCACAAACTTTCAATTCACGGGTGGAGCAGGCCTTGATATTGGTCTACTTGATTTTGGTGCCCTCAAAGGTGTGAGCTTTAACTACAAGCAAGCCAAGCTCACCATGGAATTGCAAGCGAACGATCCTCTTATTTTAGACTCGAGCACCAATCAGGGTCAGACTCTAGCCGCCGTGAGTTCCAAGTCTTACTTCAAAGATGTCGGCGGCAAAGTCACTCTCGGTTTTGGCTCGATCAGTTTGGGTCTTGGTGGTTACCTCACATCAGACATGGCCAATGTTGTTGAGCAAGCTATGACGAGTGGAATTGCTGATTTGCGTACGGACTGGGATAAAAACGACGGTTCAATGGGTCTTTCTGGCGGCTGGTATGCCATGGTCATGAAAAATTGCGATTCTGGGATTTTAATCAATGCAGGCAATGGCGCGGATGCCGGTTTAGTTAAAGAGGACGTAGTTGCAATTTACGACATGGCCTACGACTGGTCAGGTGCGGTTTGCAACTCTCAGCTCAGGGGCTCGATTCCATCAACGGATGCTCCTGCGGCTTACGCAAAAATCACATCTGTCGGCAATACGATTTCGCGAGCTATGATCATCCAAAATGACCCTGTTAATTATCCCATCAATATGAACGTAAAAATCAAGCCCGGAGCTCGAGTTTACCTCAAAAAGTGGGCTCCAGTTGCGCCTGTGGTGGCCACAAAATAGCGCGGACTATGTATTTTACCTAAGTTCTCGAAAGTCTGGACGAATTAGCAGACTTGCGGTATCAAGAAGCCCCCTAAAGCGAGAGATCGTTTAGAGGTTCAACACCTACCGCAAGGACCCCTGAAATGTTTTCGGGAATTATCGAAGCCGTCGAGCCTATTTTGAGCGCCCAATCTTTGCATGGAGCCGTTCGCATTCAGGTGCAAAAGCCAGATCATTTCAATGACTTACATCTTGGCGACAGCGTTGCCACAAACGGGGTTTGCTTAACGGTTGAGGCTGTTACCGAAAAGGTCATTACCTTTGCCCTCGCGGCAGAGACTTTGCTAATTCTTAAGATGGATACCAACCGACTTGTAGGCCAAAGGGTCAATTTGGAGCGATCACTTCGTATGGGCGATCGAATCCATGGTCATTTGGTGACAGGTCATGTTGATAGCTTGGGGCGAGTGGTTCGCACTGAAGGCCAAGGTGAATCTTGGTTTTTGGATTTCGAAGTTTCTCCCGCGCTGGGCGCTTTGATCTGGAAAAAGGGCAGTATCACTCTGCACGGAGTGAGTCTGACCGTGAACGAAGTTTCGGGAAATCGTGTGAGTGTGTGTTTGATTCCCGAGACATTGAAGAGAACAAACTTAAAAGACCTCAAGGTCGGAGATTTTGTGAATATCGAACCAGATTATTTTGCTAAGGCGCTGGTTCATAATTTTGGAGACCGCTTGAAGGCTTTGCTTGGGGATAAAACTCATGAACTTTAATACCACCGAAGAACTGATTGAAGACATTCGCCATGGCAAAATGGTTTTGCTGATAGATGACGAAGACCGCGAAAACGAAGGCGATCTTGTCCTAGCAGCAGATCACGTCAATCCCACAATGATTAACTTTATGGCCATCGAAGCCCGCGGTTTGATCTGCTTGGCCTTATCAGCTACTCAGATCGAGCGTTTGCAGTTGCCACAAATGGTTCGCGATGATCAAAATTTTTCTCCAAACAAAACAGCGTTCACGGTTAGTATTGAGGCTTCTTTCGGAGTCACAACGGGTATTTCGGCTGCAGATCGTGCGCACACAGTACGAGTGGCCTCTTCGCCTGAGGCAAAACCATCAGATATCCACATGCCTGGGCACATTTTTCCGATCCGCGCTCAACAAGGCGGAGTGCTCAAGCGCGCTGGTCACACTGAAGGCAGCGTTGATTTGGCAAAATTAGCAGGATTAAACCCTGCGGCCGTGATCTGTGAAGTGATGAATGACGACGGCACCATGGCTCGTGTTCCGGATCTTAAAAAATTCGCAAAAAAACACGGAATCAAAATCGGAACGATAGTTGATTTGATCGAGTACAGATTGTCTCGCGAAGTTTTAGTTGAAGAAATTTTCACGACAGAACTTCCGCCAGAGATGAATCAATTCAAGGCCCGCGTTTTCAAAAGTCGCCTTGATGGCGTCGAGCATTTGGTCCTGCAAAAGGGCGAGATCGACAAAGACACACCGGCTTTAGTTCGTGTTCAGGCCGACTCTTACACTCGAGATTTATTTTCAACTTTGCAGGCTGGCGAAACTTCTCTGCAACAAGCTCTTAAAA
>CANCBY010000255.1 GCA_947374445.1 Pseudobdellovibrionaceae bacterium | reverse complement strand
CCGCAGCTTATCCGTTGCCTCAATCAAAGCACTGCGAATCCCAGGCTCCGAGGCCGCATGCCCTGCATCGCCGATGATTTCAATTTTTGAGCCGGGCCATGCTTTGTGAAGATCCCACGCCGAGCGAGCAGGGCACACCACATCGTAGCGTCCTTGCGCGATAATTCCCGGGATGCCTTTGAGCTTACCGGCTTGCTCGAGCAAATAATTATCGGTTTTGAAAAAAGCGTTGTTCATAAAGTAATGGCACTCGATGCGCGCAAAAGCGAGGGCTTTGTGAGGCCCGTCATACTCTTCGATCGCTTCAGGTTTTGCGATCAGATATGAGGCCGAGGCCTCCCACTTGCTCCAAATCCTTGCGGCTTCAAGGCGTATTTTTTCATCTGGTGAGGTCAATCGCTTGTGATACGCAGTCACCATGTTGCTGCGTTCATTAGCGGGGATGTAGTTCCAGTAAATATCCCACTGGTCTGGATAGATTTGCGAAGCGCCTTCTTGATAAAACCAATGAATCTCAGAAGGCCGGCATAAAAATATTCCGCGCAAAACCAGTGAGCTCACGCGCTCAGGGTGAGTGACCGCATAGGCCAAAGCCAGAGTTGAGCCCCAGCTGCCGCCGAAGACATGCCATTTGTTGATCTTGAGAAGCTCGCGGATTTTTTCGGTGTCTGCAACAAGATCCCACGTTGTGTTATCACGAAGCTCAGCGTGAGGAGTGCTGCGACCACAGCCACGTTGATCAAAAAGAATGATGCGAAAAAATTTAGGATCAAAAAAACGACGATGATCTGTGCTGCAACCGCCACCGGGGCCTCCGTGCAAAAATACAATCGGGGTGCCGTTGGGATTGCCACATTGCTCATAATAGATATTGTGAATCTCTGAAACCTTGAGCATTCCAGATTGATAGGGTTCGATATCTGGGTAAAAGTCTTTCAATGTAGGCTGCATAGTATCTCCTTAAATTTTATGAATAGGGCGAGGCCAATGCTTTTGTCGTTTGATCAACGGAATAAAACTCGCCTGTGCTGCGATATCATTGCAGCGTTCAAAGTCTGCCAGCAAAAAGCCATGAGTTTCTTGCAGCAGACTGTACTCATGAGTCAGATCGATGCCAAAAATTCCGGGATCATCACTGTTGATGGTTGTGAGAATCCCTGCATGTATTAATTTTTTAAAAGGATGAGCGCCGACGCTTGGTACGGCGTGGGTCAGCCAATTGCTCGTCACACACAACTCAAGTGGAATATTTTTTTCACGCACTAAATTCAGCGCCTGCATATTTTTAACAATTTGCACGCCGTGGCCAATTCTTTGCGCTCCTAAAATTTCGATGGCATCGATGACATTCTGAGGCGCAGTGGCTGACTGCGACTCGCCTCCATGAATGGTGATCGGAATCCCCGCGCGGTGAGCTGTGAGAAATATTTTTTCAAAATCGCGAGCGGGGAGAGCATCTTCATCGTCGGCTAGATCAATGGCGATAAAACTATCTTTGTTATCGATGGCAAAGTGGCAGATACGCTCGTTCACATCCAAAGGCAGGGTTCTTTGCAAAATACAGATTAGCCCCACAGCGATTGGCATTTTTTCAGCGAGCTTAACACCCCGTTTGATGGCTTGGTGAATTTGCTGATAGCTCAGGTGCTCATGGTTTTTTTGAATGAAAGTCGGAGAATAACGAAGCTCAAGAATGCGAATGCCCTCAAGATAGGCATCTTCGATGGCCTCGTAGGTGATGCGGGTCAAAATCTCGTCGGAGCTTAAGACGGATTGAGTCATCCAAAATTTGTTCAGCACGCTGACCAAGTCCTTCATTTGAGACGTGACCAAAAACTTCTCGGCTTGTGCCGTAAAGTCTTTAGGGACTTCGATTCCAACGCTGGGTGCAAGCTCTAGTAGAGTTGATAGTCGAAGGCTTCCTTCGAGATGGCGGTGAAGCTCAACTTTTTCAAGACGCTTCAGTTCGTCAGCGGTTAATTTTTTGCCATGAGGACCGGCTTGCGGTAAATCAGAAGAGTCTGAATTCATGTCCTAAAAGATAGTAATTCATAACTCATATGTCAGGAGATTTTATGACCTCAACGCCTCTCACCGTTAAAAATCGACTGGCTTCGAACCCCACTCAACCCTTGCAGTATGCCGTGAAGGCTCATCTTAAAAGCGGCGAGACCATTGAAGCTGCTGATCCCAAAGTCACCCGAGCGCTCGTGGCCTTGATGGACATGAATGCGGTTTTGGGTGGAGCGGCTTCGCATTACGGCGGCCCTGCGGCTTTTGCAGAAATCAACTCAGCTTTGCACGCTTTGGTTTTTCATGAAGCTAAAAAGCAAAACAAAAACTGGTATGAACTCTTTCACATGATCAACGATGCGGGCCATTGTGAGAACGGTCTTTACGCGTTGAAAGCCAATTATGGTTTTGCTGGTTTGAACTTCAAAAAATTAAAAGGGTTTCGTTCGATCGAAAGTGTATTGACCGGACATGGTGAGTCTCATCTTTTTCCAGAAGGGGTGTTGCTGAGCAATGGTCCTTTGGGATCTGCTTTTCCACAGGCGCAAGGGCTGGCAATGGCAGACTCCTTGTCGGGTCACTCACGGGTAACGATCACGACAATTTCTGATGGCGCTTGCATGGAGGGCGAGGCTCGCGAGGCAATGGCTGCTCTGCCAGGCCTTGCAAGAGCAGGTCTTGTTGCGCCGTTTGTTTTGGTGATCAGCGATAACAATACAAAACTTTCTGGTCGCATAGATAAAGAGAGTTTTTCGATGGCGCCGACTTTTGAATCTCTGACGGCTTTGGGTTGGCAAGTTCTTAATCTTGAAGATGGCCATGATCTGCAAAAGTGTGTTGAGACTTTTGAAACGGCCATTGAAAAAGCAAAAGCTGAGCCTCTTAAGCCAGTGGCAGTTCATGTTAAAACAATCAAAGGGATCGGCACTAAAAAAACAGCCGAGAGCTCTTCAGGCAGTCACGGGTTTCCATTAAAAAGCCCCAATGAGCTTGGTGAGTTTTTAAAAGAAATTCTCGAGGGCGCAGCACTGCCACCTGAATTTCAAACGTGGATCGAAGAACTTCAGGTTCAAGAAAAAGAAATCAAAGCTCGGGCCGGATCTGCTCCCGCCGTTCCAGAAGAAAAAATTCAAGCCGGTATTTCTGCAGCCATGATCAAAGCAAAAAAAGCGGGCTTGCCAGTTATCTCGATCACATCCGATTTGCCAGGCTCAACAGGAGTGGCGGGCTTTCGCAAAGAATTTCCGAAAGACTCTTTTGATGTTGGAATCGCTGAGAGCAATATGATTTCTGCAGCGGCAGGCTTTTCAAAAGCAGGATTCATTCCTGTGGTTGATACCTTCGCTCAATTCGGTGTGACCAAGGGTGCTCTGCCGATCACTATGGCTGTACTTTCTGAGGCGCCAATGATCTGCGTGTTTTCGCACACAGGATTTCAAGATGCAGCAGACGGTGCATCTCACCAGGCCTTGAGCTATTTGGCGATGCTTTCTTCGATCCCGCATGTGGATGTGTATTCGTTGTCTTGCAGTGATGAGGCCGAAGCTCTGATGACTCAAACTTTCGA
>CANCBY010000254.1 GCA_947374445.1 Pseudobdellovibrionaceae bacterium | reverse complement strand
ATCATCGACACCGGCATTGACTACACTCATGCGATGTTTGGTGGCCCTGGCACTGAAGAAAGCTACAAGTCTGTAGATCCTTCTAAGCCGTCGCTTCTTTTTCCAAATAAAAAAGTGGTGGGTGGTGTTGATCTTGCGGGTTCGCAATTTAATACCTCAAGCCCCAATTCGGCTCGACATATTCCGGTGCCTGATGACAACCCACTTGATGAAGCAGGGCATGGCACTCACGTGGCTGGTACTGTGGCAGGAGTGGGCGATGGCGTGAACACTTATTCGGGTGTGGCTCCCGATGCGGATCTTTATGCGATCAAAGTTTTTGGCTCTGAGGGTTCGACTGCCGATGTGGTTGTAATTGCGGGTCTTGAGTATGCGGCAGATCCGAAAGGTCTTGGCACTGGCGAGGGTCGTTTGGATGTGGTGAATTTATCACTGGGCTCGCCATGGGGAGCGGCTCATCTGATGTACGGTGAGGCCATGAAAAACTTAGTTGCAGGTGGAACTGTTGTTGTGGCTTCAGCCGGCAACGAAGGGGCTGTTGATTATATTGTGGGTGCTCCGTCGGTTGTTGATGAGGCCCTCTCAGTTGCTGCGAGCATCGACAATACGGCTCATAACTGGCAATTCTCTGCAGTAAAATTTCAAACTCCAACAAAGGGTGATCTTTTAGCGGAGGCCACTGAAGGTCCTGTTTCTAGGCCGATTACTGAGGCTGGAGCTGTGAGTGGCAAGTTGGTGGTTGCGGGTTTTGCAGATCAAGATTTTTCAGCTGAGATGCAAGACAAACTCAAAGGCAATATCGCTTTGATCACTCGAGGCAAGGTTGCATTCGTAGACAAATTCAAGCGTGCCGTGGCTGCAGGGGCCCTGGGTGTGGTGATGGTGCAGAATGCTTCTGAGGCTCCTTTTGCAATGGGAATGGCTGCAACAGACAAGGCTTCCGCTATTCCTGGCATCATGGTCAGTCAGGCGCTTGGAGAGAGTTTGCGTGACGAGTTGGCTCATGGTGATGTTGTTATTTCATTTCAAACTGCAGAAAAAATTCTTCGACCTGAGCGTATTGATAACATCACAAGTTTTTCTTCAAAGGGTCCGCGCTCGATTGATGGTTTGATCAAGCCCGAGATCTCTGCCCCTGGAGAAAATATAGTTTCTGCCGATCGCGGTCGCGGAAATTTAGGCGTACAAATGTCTGGCACTTCGATGGCAGGTCCTCACGTTGCAGGAGCAATGGCGCTTCTTCGCCAAGCATTGCCGAAGCTGTCGGCACAAGAACTTAAGAGCGTCGCTATGGGCCGAGCGGTTTCGATCGCTGATTCTAAAAAAGCAACGTATCCCGTGAGCCAGCAAGGCGCAGGCCGTATTCAGGTGGACCTTGCGGCGGAAGCGATTGTAGTTGCTGATGTGGCCGCTTTGAGTTTGGGAGAAGTCGGCATTGAATCTCACAAAACACTTCGAAAAAAATTCTCTCTCAAAAACATTTCAAATGAGACTTTGAATTTAAAATTGGATTTTGTTGCTGGCAGTTCTTTCATAAAAATGAGCGGCAATTCAACTGTGTCGATTGCGGCCGGTGAGTCTGCCCCGATTTCTTTGGACTTTCAGTTGGACACGACAAAAATGATCGAGAGCGTGCGTGAACTTGATGGTGTTGTCAAAATCAGCAAAGGTTCTGAAGAAGTTTATCATCTTCCAGTTTTGGCTGTGGCACATAAAATTTCTCAAGTGAAAACTGTAGATCTTGCCGTGCACTCGACGTCTGAAGCCGATTCTGCAGGAGCAGCAGCTGAGCTCAAATTAAAAAACGAAGGCATAAATGTGGGCGAGGCTTTGGTTTTCAATTTGCTAGGCAAAGACGAGAGAAAGTCTGATCCTCACAATGACCAGTACTTGAGTAAGGCCTGTGATCTGCAAGCTGCGGGTTATCGGATTTTAGACAAAGAAATCGACGGCAAAATTATCAAGGTTTTACAGATAGCAGCCAAACTTTACGAGCCGCTCACCACTTGGGATGCTTGTGAACTTTCAGTTCTGATCGATGCTGATGGCGACGGCAAGCCTGACCAAGAGCTTGCAGGCACAACTTTAGGAAATATCAAGGGGCTCGGTTCGCCAGGAACAGATCGTAAATTTGCGAGCATTTTGCTCGATGCAACTAAAGCGCGGCAGATTCGTAAAGATTTTGAAGTGGCTTCAGTCGCTGCAGATTCAGCGAATAAACCAGAAGATAAAAAGCCGGTCGAGGATTACTCGCCAGCGGTGCTGGATTACCAAGCGATGACGACTTACCAGAATTCAACTGTGGCGGTGATCGAAGTCGACACAACTTTGCTCGCTCGCTCTGCAACGGGTGAGCTATCGATCAAGTTAGCAACAATTCACGACAGCGCAAGCACTGTTGAGATGGATGACTATCTTGAGAACGGTCTCAAAGATTGGAAAAAACTTTCAATCGACGGACAATCTCAAGCCTTCAAAGACATGCCTGAAGTTGTTAAGGTTCAGCCGGGTGAAGAGCAAGTTGTTGATCTGACAAAAGGCGAAGGCTCTGAAAGTTTGTTGGTTTTGATGCCACAAAATCGCACTGTGTTTTCGGATGTACTGACTGACGGCCAAGCGCAGGTGCTGGCTGGTAAGTATACGGCGCAGTGATTTAGACAAAACTATTTAGTAGCGGCCTTTTGAGTTTTTTTTCGAGAGACTTTTTTTGTTGATGAGGGCTCTCGATTGATCTTGTCCTCTATTGAGCAAATTTCTGAGATAGGTATGACTCTTGGCTTTGGAGTGTTCAAATCCGAAGCCCACTCTAATGCCATTAGCATTTGGTATTTATCTTCATTAAGTTCAGTATTTTTTAGATAATAAAAGATCTTTGAAGCTAAGCCTGCTACACGTTGCGCCGGCACAGAAGAGAGTTCGTTGTAAAGATACTTGTACAGGTGATCTCGTGGAATTGCTTGCAGACTTAATGGCTGAAGACTTTTGATCTCTTTTGAAAAAGGCCAATGTACAGCCCGGCAGTCATTTGCAAATGAAACTGAATTTAGCAGCATGATAATAAAAAAACCCACGATTACTGGCATGTTCCACCACCGATCTCGATGGCATATTTGCCATCATCTTCAAATTTTTTGTAAATAACCTTTGAATCTAAAGATTGCAGTTTGTTCGATAGATATCTGGTGGGTACGTAGACGTGCTTTATACATGGATTGGACTTAATTAGGTCTTCAATAAAGTCCGCTGTTTTATTTGGGCAATAAGCAGTTCCTGGGTTTGGATCATTGAACATTGGTAGGGGTTGTTGAGGTATTGGTTTGCCCAAGACATCTTGAATTGTTTCGGCTGAAACAAAGTTACCTGATGCAAAGCTTATGTCATTTCGTAACAGTTCGGGGTTCTGCTGATATGTTTTAGCTAAAATTCCCTTTGAAAAAAATTGTCCCATGTTTTCCAAATACTTCGGCGCAGCTGAGCAAGAAATTTTGTTTTTTAGGGTGCCCTCTTGTAGGAGATTTAATCTTGCGTGACAAAATTTCGCAAATCCTAAAAATTCTGAGGAATGACCCTTTATCTTTTCTTCGCTGCCTTCTTTT
>CANCBY010000253.1 GCA_947374445.1 Pseudobdellovibrionaceae bacterium | reverse complement strand
AGAGACTTTTTCATTTTCTTTTTGCCGGCGCCGACACGAGGGATGGCTGCGATCAAAGCTTGGGTGTAAGGATGCTGTGGATTATTGAAGAGCTCATCGCGCGGAGCGATCTCGACAATTTTACCTAGATACATCACTGCAATACGGTCGCAAAGATGCTCGATCACACTCAAATCATGTGAGATAAAAACGTAAGTCAGCTTGAGGCTTTCTTGAAGCTCTTTCATGAGATTCAAGATTTGCGCCTGCACCGAAACATCTAAAGCGCTCACTGGCTCATCGGCAATAATCAGTCTTGGGTTCAAAGCAATGGCGCGCGCGATACAAATGCGCTGTCTTTGCCCGCCAGAAAACTCATGCGGGTAGCGGTTGGTATGAGCGGCTTTTAGGCCCACGGTCTCGAGTAGTTCTTTGACTTTGGCTTCGCGTTCTTTTGAATTCAAAAGGCCATGAATTTCAAAAGGCTGGCGGAGGATCTGACCGACTGTCATGCGCGGATCAAGAGAGGCATAAGGATCTTGAAAGATCATCTGCATGTCTTTGCGCATGTGACGGAGATTTTCGCCGCTGACTTTAAGGAAGTCTTCGTTCTCAAAAGTGATTTCACCAGCAGTCGGCTCATAAAGACGGATCAAAGTGCGGCCGAGAGTCGATTTGCCGCAACCAGATTCGCCGACAAGTCCCAAAGTTTCACCTTTGTGCACGCTGAAAGAAACATCATCAACGGCTTTGACTTGGCCTACTTCGCGAAGCAGCAAGCCTTTGCGAATGGGAAAATATTTTTTAATATTTTTTGCTTCGAGAATGTAATCAGAGGATTTGCTATTCGTCATCATGGCACCGGATTGAAGCAAGCCACATCGTGGCCAGGTTTAACGGTTTGAAGAGGCGGGCGCAGATCTTTGCACATATCTAAAGCTCTTGAACATCGATTTGTAAACGGGCAACCCTTAGGAAGCTCATGAGGAGCTGGGACCGATCCTTCGATTGTTGTTAGTTTTGCAACGCGATGACCGAACTGAGGGCGTGAGCCAATCAGAGCCGCCGTGTAAGGGTGGCGTGGATTTGAAAACAGCTCTTGAGTTTCTGCGATCTCACAAGTTTGGCCACCGTACATCACCATCACGCGGTCGGAGATTTCAGATATTACTCCTAAATCATGAGTGATAAATTGAACTGTCATTTTTAATTTTTCTTGCAGAGTCTGAATAAGCTCTAAGATCTGGGCTTGGATCGTCACATCCAAGGCCGTCGTCGGCTCATCGGCAATCAAAAAAGTGGGATCGCAAGAAAGTGCCATGGCAATCATCGCACGCTGTCTCATGCCGCCAGAGAGTTGATGAGGATAGTTATGATAGCGATCCGAAGGGGAAGGAATACCCACAAGGTTGAGCATCTCGATGGCACGTTCGCGGCTCTCAGCAACCGAAACTTTTTTGTGACGAAGAATTTGTTCGTCGATTTGTTTGCCGATTGTAAGCACAGGATTAAGTGCGGTCATAGGTTCTTGAAAAATCATCGCCATTTCGCCGCCGCGAATGTCTTCGACTTGCCCTTGAGACATCTTTAGGATGTCACGACCTGCGAGCTTGAACTCTCCGCCCGTGATTCGGCCGGGCTTTTCGATTAGGCGCATGAGAGAGAAACTGGTGACGGACTTGCCGCAACCGGATTCACCTACGATGCCTAGAGTTTCGCCTTTGTTGATATTGTAGGAGATATTGTTGACGGCTTTAAAGGCACCGGCTTTCGAAAAGAAAGTAGTCTCTAAATTTTTGACTTCGACAAGGGCTTCAGACAACGAATGACTCCAAATATTAAAGGTCTAATTAATAGTCTAAATGGCCAGTGGGTGACTCTGTTTTAATAAAGCAACAACTGGCGGCGTATTTTAGTGGTTTTAGTATCAAGGGCTTTTTTGATTTGCAAAGAAATCCGCATTGAAAAATAAACAAAAACACAAAAAATCTTAACCAAATCCAAGTCTTGGCTCCGATTTTCTTATCGCCAGCGGCTGGATGCTAAGTCTGTGGTCGTTTGCAGCCAGTTGGCTGCAAATCCGCTCTTAGAGCAAGTTTTGGGACTGAAGCGTAGTTAAAATTTTGCTGATACTTTTTTCAGCAGACTTCCCTAAAAAGTCAGAAACCTTGTCAGCCAAGCTCACCTTGGTTTCATATGATATTTCAAAAACTGGAGTGTCTTTGGGGAATGTCAGAAGCAAATAGTCATCAGACGTTTGAATTTTATCAATCAAACCAAGAGATTTAGCGTCTTCACCATACCAGTACTCACCAGTTGCAACCTTGGCCACATCGAGAGTGGGTCTATTTTGTCCGACAAATTTTTTGAAGAGGGTGTGGGTGCTCTCAAGCTGCTCCACAAATTTGGCTTCGCCTTTTTCGGTGATTTCGCCCAAAAGGCTCACTGTGCGTTTGAACTCGCCGGCGGTGTACTCTTTAAAATCTACATCGTTCTTTTTAAGAATTTTATGAAAGTTAGGAACTTGTGCGACCACGCCGATGGAGCCAATGATAGCAAACGGAGCAGCAATGATCTGATTGGCAACGCAGGACATTAGATAGCCGCCGCTGGCAGCGACTTTGTCGACGCAAACAGTCAGTGGAATTTGCCTTTCACGGATTCGCAAAAGCTGAGAGGCCGCAAGACCGTAGCCATGAACGACTCCTCCTGGGCTTTCTACTTTGACCACCACTTCATCTTGGGGAGTAGCTACGCTGAGGACGGCGGTGATTTCTTCGCGCAGATTTTCGACCTGGCTGGCTTTGACGTCGCCATTGAAATTAAGGACGTAGACACGCTTTTCGGTTTTTTGAGTCTGGGAATCTTTTTTTGCCTCTTTTTTGGCGTCTTTCTTTTCGGCCTTGAGCTTTTTCTTTTCAGCCTTGAGTTCATCTTTTGAAATGGTGAAAGAGCGAAGAAAGTGCCCCATATCTTTGAACTTGGTGTGCAGAGGCTCGACCTCGAGTTCATTTTTATGTCCGGCTTTAGCTGCCGCCATGGCGATAAATAGAATCAATCCGCCGAGAGTTAGCAAGATGATAAGAGCTTTCGCTGCAAAAATTCCAACTTCAATCATAGCTCATCCTCTCGGTTCGAGATTATTTCAGTGAAGAGACTACTGTTATGTCAAATCCTGACCTAGGTCGAGCGGAAAAGAGCTTGTGACTCGGGTGGCCCGGACTTTATCCTATAGATAGATGATTTTATTCAGTGGCCGCTCCAAAATTTTATTTTCAGTTCTTATTTCATCGCTGAGTGTTGCATTTGTTATTGCTGCGGTTGTTGGTTTCACTCATGTGGCTCGCGCTGCTGAATCTGCGGTTGATGATGACGATGATACAGAAGAGGTTTCGCAAGCAGCGACGGCAAATGATGACGATGATTTAGAAGACGAAGTTGTTTTAGTGAGCCCGTTCACAGAAGAGCAGCGACTCAAAGGTTTTTACTTTCATCAAAAATTAAATAAACAGTTCGACGAATACCGATTGTCCGGTGCCGGCAATGTGAAAAAGAGCCGCCTTCGTTGGAATTTTTTAATGGCCGAAACACTGCCAGAATACAAAGAACAAAAAGCGGGCGAGAAAAAGACT